>JAAFHL010000115.1:0-2344 GCA_013298365.1 Bacteroidota bacterium
TGCTAAATATGGACAGAAAGCTGAGTTGTGAATATCAACTTTCGCAAGTTGCAAACAATGTCATATACATTAAACTTAAAAATGATTTTCAAGGTTCTGAAAATCTTAACCATTATTTACTCAATTATGCAGAACGTTATAGAAACGTGAATTTTAATGGAGAAATTAGCGCAAATATGTTTGTTGCACCTGATGGAAGTTACATGGGGCATAAGGTTATTGATAATGAGACCTTTAAGGTGTTCATTCCTCTGGCAAAAATCTTTCCTTTTTACATGTTACACTTTGTACCAGGCGAATCAAATGATAAACCTATCATGGATACGGTAAAAGTAACGGTTAAAATTCAAATGGAGGAAGAATTATTTGTAAAATAATAGTGCTTTGGCATAATATTTGTTTTAAAAATAATAGGTAGTTAGTAAAAAGTATATATATCCCACTATTTTTAACGAATATTCCTTTCTTAAAAGTGTTAATTTCAAAAATTAACACTTTTTTTGTGCCATTTTTTCCAAAAAACGTAGCAAAATAATTATGACTTTTAAAATAAAAAGACTTGTTTTGTCTTTTATCTATAAAATTTCATCATCAATAAACATTAACATGCCTAAATTTTTCATGTTATTATGCCTGTTTTTGCTACAAAACATGGCTTTCGCTCAAAAAAAAGATATTTATAATCCCGAAGCTGATGCAAAAGCAGACATTGCTGCTGCGGTAAAATTGGCAAAGCAAAGCAACAAACATGTGCTTGTGCAAGTCGGTGGAAATTGGTGTGTATGGTGTCATCGCTTGCATGATTTTATCGAAGCTGATAAAAGTTTGGACTCTTTAATGAAGGCAAACTATGTAGTTGTGCATGTAAATTACGATACTCAACATCATAATGATGCAGTAATGAAGCAGTTAGATTATCCGCAACGTTTTGGTTTTCCTGTGTTAGTCATTTTAGATGAAAAAGGAAAAAGACTTCATACGCAAGATTCGGCTTTGTTAGAAAAAGAAACCGTTTACTATAATGCCGATCATCTCAAAAGTTTTTTCACAAATTGGTCGAAAATAGGCATGATTCCTACGCCTTTTCGCAAATAAAAAGCAAATTATGAATTACACATTGCTTACAGACCTCTATCAACTCACGATGTCTTACGGATATTGGAAAAATGAGTTGCACACGCATGAAGCCGTTTTTCATCTTTTTTTTCGCAAAAATCCCTTCAAAGGGCAATATGCGATTGCCGCAGGTTTGCAAACAGTGATAGATTTTATCGAAAACTTTCATTTTACCGAAGATGATATTGCGTATTTGGCAACTTTGACAGGAAATGACGGCAACTCGCTTTTTGAAACCGCTTTTTTGCAATATCTTGCCGAACTCAAGTTTGATTGTAGCATAGATGCAATTCCCGAAGGTACGGTTGTTTTTCCGCATCAGCCTTTGTTGCGGATTCGTGGAAACATTATTTTGTGTCAGTTATTGGAAACGCCTTTGCTCAATATCCTCAATTTTCAAACGTTGATAGCTACAAAAGCGGCAAGGGTATGCACTGCTGCAAAAGGAGAAGCTGTCTTAGAGTTTGGATTGCGGCGGGCGCAAGGGCAAGATGGCGCAATTTCGGCAAGTCGGGCAGCATATATTGGCGGCTGTGCAGCAACTTCAAATGTCTTAGCTGGAAAATTATTTAACATTCCTGTTAAAGGCACACACGCACACAGTTGGGTCATGTCTTTTGAGGAGGAAATGGAGGCATTTGAAAAATATGCGGAGGCAATGCCGAATAATTGTGTCTTTTTGGTGGATACTTACAATACTTTGGAGGGCGTGAAAAAAGCCATTGAAGTAGCAAAGAAATTGCGAGAAACAGGGCATGAAGCAGTCGGAATACGCTTAGATTCAGGCGATTTAGCGGCTTTGAGTATAGCGGCAAGGAAACTCATGGACGAAGCAGGTTTCCCCAACATGCAAATTGTGGCAAGCAATGATTTAGATGAATATGAAATTGAACATTTGAAACAAAAAGGCGCAAAAATTGATGTTTGGGGCGTAGGGACAAAATTGGTAACGGCTTACGACCAACCTGCTTTGGGCGGTGTGTATAAGTTATCTGCAATTTGTGCGCCACAAGAAGACTGGAAATTTCGTATAAAATTGTCAGAGCAAGCCATAAAAGTCTCAAATCCAGGCATTTTGCAGGTAAAAAGATACTTTAAAGATGGTAAGCCTGTGGGAGATATGATTTTTTCGGAAATTGCGGCTACTTTTTACGATGAAATGATGGCTTTTGGAGAAAATGAACAGGTTTCTTTTGCAGAAAATACGCAAAGTGTGAATGTCTTAGCC
>JAAFHL010000115.1:2354-11745 GCA_013298365.1 Bacteroidota bacterium
TTCGACAGGGAAAAAAAGTCTATTCGTCCCCAACGTTGCCTATCATAAGAGCATTTTCTTTATCGCAAGTAGCTTTATTTGAGGGGATTACAGATTATAAAGTAGGTTTGGAAATCGGTTTGTATGCGCTTAAAATGCAAATGATAGAACAGCGAAATCTACATTCACGCAAAGCCGCAAAGTTTTAAAGGCGCAAAGTGTGTGCTTAATTTCACGCAAAGCACATTTCTTAGCGGCTTTGCTTCTTTTTTTCTTTGCGAGAATATCAGTATAAAAATCGAATTTCACGCAAAGGCGCAAAGTATGTTTATTTCTTAGCGGCTTTGCTTCTTTTTTTCTTTGCGAGAATATCAACATAAAAATTAAAAAGTTATGACAGAAAATCAATTAGCGACTATTATCGTCAATTGTTGTTATAAAATACATGTAACATTGGGACCGGGTTTGTTTGAATCGGTTTATGAGGAGATATTGTGTTTTGAGCTTCGGGCGGCAGGTTTAGAAATTGAGCGTCAAAAAGCAATTCCTGTTATTTGGGAATCTTTGAAAATGGAACAAGCTTTTAGGGCTGATATTATCGTAGAAAACAAGGTCATTATAGAAGTGAAATCGGTTGATGCTATCGCAAAAGTTCATCATAAACAACTTTTGACCTATCTAAAACTCACAAACTTAAAATTAGGTTTATTAGTTAATTTTAATGAAGCACTTATTAAAGATGGAATCACTCGAATCGCCAACAATTTATAACATTACATGAACACAATCCAAACATTTCTTTCTGCTATCGTCAAAAGTACGCTTAATAATACATTTGTTAGCCTTTCTCTGGGCAATTACAAAGGTGCAGAAGAACATCTTAAAAACATTTACATAAAAAGAATCCTTGTCAAAAAAGAGGAGAAATTGAGTTTTACTTATCATTATAAAACCAAAGATATTGTCAAAAATTATGATACAAATGAAGCCATAGAAAAGATACAAAATGCTTTGAATGAAGGTTTTAGAATCGCTAATTTATTTACCCTAAATGCGGATATTTCGATTTCAAAAAATGGAAATATGGGTTTTCTTTTGACAGAAAAATCAGCTACAAAAATACAAATCCCATCTTTATCTCACGACAAAGACAAAAAAAGGCTTATCACTTCACAAGGAAAAAAGTATTTATATGAACTCAAAATTACGGACGAAACGGGCAAAGTTTTTAAAGCAACACAAGATAAATACAAGCAAATCAATCATTATATTGAACTTTTGAGTCCTTTAATCAAAGAAATTTCGGCGCAAAATACCTACAAAGTAGTTGATATGGGTTCGGGAAAAGGCTACTTAACTTTTGCTTTGTATGATTATTTACAAAATGTACTAAAAGTAGATGCGCAAATTACAGGCGTAGAATTTCGCAAAGATTTGGTAGAAATATGTAATGAAATCGCAAAAAATAGCGATTTTTCTGGACTCTCTTTTCAACAAGGAACAATAGAAAGTTATGAAAATCAAGATATTAATGTTTTAATTGCCCTTCATGCCTGTGATACTGCCACAGATGATGCAATAGCGAAAGGTATAGCAGCAGATGCGGAATTAATCGTAGTTGCACCATGTTGTCATAAGCAAATTCGCAGAGAAATAGAAAAAAATAAAGTTTCAAATGACCTAGATTTTCTGACAAAATATGGCATTTTTTTAGAAAGACAAGCCGAAATGATAACAGATGGTATCAGGGCAATGATTTTGGAATATTTTGGCTACAAAACCAAAGTTTTTGAATTTATATCAGACGCACATACGCCCAAAAATGTGATGATTGTAGGTATCAAGCAGCCGAAACTGCCTGTGAAAAATCCTGCTATTTTGGCAAAAATACAAGCTGCAAAAGCCTATTTTGGCATTAGTTATCATCATTTAGAAAAAATATTGTAAAATTTCTACAACGATTTGACGGATAATTCTCTAATAAAATTAGCGAAAAATATTTTTTATTCGTAAAAAAACGCATACATTTGTGCAATTATTCTTTTTTTGTGTAAAATCTGTGTTAATTTACTATTATAAGAGATTTTGCTACCTCATTTTTAAATTATTATATTATGAAAAAGTGGATTTCTATTTCTGTTATCGTATTATTTGTATTAGCGTGCAATCAAACAAAACAAGAGGGAGGTACTTCCACGCAAGAAGTTGCTGCTAACAATGCTTCTCCTTCGCTTGCTATGGATTCTGCCGAAATAGCAGCGGTTATTCATGGTTTTTATAAATGGTATGATGTATTTGCCAATAAAAACATGCAATTTACTGATGATACAGGCAAATATTTGAAACTATCGCCCACAAAATTAGAAGCCTATTATGCCGAATTTAAAAAGACAGGTTTTGTAAGCGATGAATTTGTAGAAAATGAATATTCTTTTTTCAAAAAATGTGAAAAACTATGGGTAAATGAAAACAAAGATGAGCTGGTTTCTTGTTTAGATGCTGACAAGTATTTTTGCGCACAGGATTGGGACATGAATTTTTGGCTAAATTCGCCTGTTCGTATTAAAAACTTGGGCGAAAATAAAATGTCTGCTACGATGTATAGTACCGACAAAGAAAATCCAGAAGAACGTAATTTTGAACTCAAAAAAGAAAATAATAAATGGTTATTGACAAAAATAGTATGTGATATGGGGGTTCAATAAATTCGTATAGGAACAATTCAATATAATTCATGCAACACAAAAATATATTCATCAAAAACGCTCGGGTAAACAACCTCAAAAATGTAAGTGTTGAGATTCAACGCAATAAAATGGTGGTTATCACAGGCGTAAGTGGCTCAGGTAAGTCTTCTTTGGCGTATGATACCTTGTATGCCGAAGGGCAAAGACGTTATGTAGAAAGCCTAAGCTCATACGCAAGGCAGTTTTTGGCACGTATGGACAAGCCTGATGTGGATTATATTCATGGTATTTCACCCGCTATGGCGATTCAGCAAAAGGTTAGTACTTCAAATCCTCGCTCTACGGTGGGGACGGTTACGGAGATTTATGATTATTTGAAAGTCCTTTTTGCAAGGATTGGCAAAACCTATTCGCCTATTTCGGGAAAATTGGTAACATCGGATAGCATTTCTGATATTACAGATGCGATTTTGGATAAACTGATTGATACAAAGGTCAATATTTTGGCAAAAGTAACGGTAAGGGGAAAGGGATATGCCGCAGAATTGTCTTTGGCTTTGCAAAAAGGCTTTACCCGTATTTGGGAAAATGGAGAAGTTATTGATATTGAGGATATTATGGGGGACATTTCGACTACGCTCAATGACCCTAAAATTTCGGACACTGAGCGTAGTCGAAGTGCCGAAATTAATGCCGAAAAACAAGATTTTTTTCTCCTAATTGACCGTTTTTTGGTTTCGCATGATGATATCAGAAATGTAAGGGGCAGAATTGCCGATTCTGTGCAAACTGCCTATCAAGAAGGGCATAGCCGTTGTTTTATACAATATAATAAAGAGTCGCTTATTCAGTTTTCGGAGGAATTTGAGGCAGATGGAATCGTTTTTGAACGCCCTACGCCCAATTTATTTAGCTTTAATAATCCATATGGCGCATGTCCGACTTGTGAGGGTTTTGGGCGAGTGATGGGTATAGATGAGGATTTAGTTGTGCCTGACAAAGAAAAATCGGTGTATGAAGGCGCAATTGCTTGCTGGAAAGGGGACGTGATGAGCGATTATCAAAAGGCTTTTTTGAAGGTCGCCGATAAATATGATTTCCCGATTCATCGCTCTTATTATGCCCTTTCAGATGCAGAAAAAAAATTGTTGTGGCAGGGAAATAAAGATTTTACAGGGATTTATCCATTCTTTCAATTCGTTGAAACACAGCATCATAAAATTCAATATCGAGTCATGACGGCTCGCTATCGAGGCTATACAACCTGCCATGATTGCAAAGGCAGCCGTATTCGCAAAGATGCCAATTATGTGAAAATAGATGGCTATTGTATTTCCGATTTTCTTTCGATGGAATTAAAAGAAATGCAGCCTATTTTTAAAAATTTGAAAATTTCTGCTTACGATTTGAGCATTGGCAAAAGAATTTTTAACGAAATCAATGCGAGAATAGATTATTTGAATCGGGTAGGGGTAGATTATTTGACATTGAGCAGAAAAGTAAATACACTTTCGGGGGGCGAAATGCAAAGGATTCGTTTGGCGACTTCTTTGGGAAGTGGACTTGTGGGGGCAATGTATATTCTTGATGAGCCGAGTATTGGCTTGCATCCACGAGACACAGATAAGCTCATTACGATTTTAGAATCACTTAGAAATCAAGGAAATACAGTCATTATTGTAGAGCATGATGAAAGTGTGATGCAACATGCAGATCAACTTATAGACATTGGTCCTTTGGCAGGTGAGTTAGGGGGAGAATTGGTTTTTAGCGGTAATTATGCCGAAATCTTGACAGATGAGAGAAGTTTGACAGGACAATATCTGTCGGGCAGACAAGAAATTGCTGTTCCCAAAACTCGTAGGCAAAAACGGACGTTTATTCGTCTTGAAAATGCTCGCCTACACAATCTCAAAAATGTTACGATTGACATTCCTTTGAACATGATTACGGTGGTTACAGGCGTAAGTGGCTCGGGTAAAACGACTTTGATACAGCAAGTTTTGTATCATGCTTTGCGCAAACATTTGGGGCAGCCTGCGGAGAAGTCGGGCGAAATGGCAACACTTTCTGGCGATTTGAAATTGCTTTCTTTTGTAGAAATGGTGGATCAAAGTCCCGTTTCTCGTTCCTCTCGCTCTAATCCTATTACTTATATCAAGGCGTATGATACGATTCGGGAGCTTTTTTCCTCGCAACGCATGGCGCAAATCAAAGGGCTTACGCCAGGTAGTTTTTCTTTCAATGTGGAAGGGGGCAGATGTGAGGAGTGTAAAGGAGATGGCAAAATTGTGGTAGAAATGCAGTTTCTGCCCGATGTGGAATTAGTTTGTGAAGCCTGTAGCGGTAAACGATTCAAAAAGAGTGTATTAGAAGTTACTTATAAGGGCAAAAATATCTATGAAGTCTTGGATATGACAATTTCCGAAGCCTTACCTTTCTTTGAAGATACGCCAAAAGTGCATGATAAACTGGAAGTGTTGAATAAAGTAGGTTTGGGTTATTTGCGTATGGGACAAAGTACCGACACCTTTTCGGGTGGTGAGGCACAACGTATGAAATTGGCTTTTTTCCTTACACAAAGAAACGCAACAGGTACTTTTTACATCTTTGACGAACCTACAACAGGTTTGCATTTTGACGATATTAAAAAACTACTTTTTGCCATTAATCAATTGGTAGAAAAAGGAAATACAGTTCTTATTATAGAACACAATCTAGAAATCATCAAATGTGCGGATTGGATTATAGATTTAGGTCCTGAGGGCGGCAAAAATGGCGGGCAGTTGTTATATCAAGGTTTACCAGATGGTTTGCTTGCTGTGGAGGAATCACATACCGCCAAGTATCTAAAAGGGAAGATTTAGTAAGAAAGTTTTGTGTTTTGTTAATGTATCTTTTGCTGAAATTGGATATAAGCATTTAATTATGTCGCTCATTTAGTATGTCAAAATGAGCGACATAATTGATTACCCAAACATCATTTTTACTTTTTTCACGCCTTCTACCAACCTATCTATCTCCTCAAACGTGTTGTAAAAGGCAAAAGAAGCCCGAACTGTGCCAGGAATGCCAAAACGTTGCATCAAAGGTTGTGTGCAATGATGCCCTGTACGGACTGCAATACCCATTTTATCCAAGATTGTGCCTGCGTCATAAGGGTGAATATTGCCAATTAAAAAAGAAATAAGGCTTGCTTTGTGTTTTGCTGTCCCAATAAAACGCATTTCATCTATTTCTGCCAATCTTTTTGTGCCGTATTCCAATAATTCGTTTTCGTAGGCTTGAATACTCTGAAAACTTATTTCGTTCATATAGTTTACAGCAGCTTGTAAGCCAATCACATTTGCAATATCAGGCGTTCCTGCTTCAAATTTAAAGGGCAAATCAGCATAAGTTGTTTTTTCAAAGGTAACTGTTGCAATCATTTCGCCGCCGCCTTTGTAGGGAGGCATTTCTCGCAAATATTTTTCCTTGCCATACAATACGCCTATTCCCGTAGGTCCGCAGATTTTATGTCCTGAAACTACATAAAAATCTATGTCCAAAGCCTGTACATCTACTGCTAAATGCGGACTTGCTTGCGCCCCGTCTATCAAAACAGGAATGTCAAATTGATGTGCATAGTCAATTACTTCTTTTACGGGATTGATTGTTCCTAAAGCATTAGAAACGTAAACCAAAGAAACTATTTTCGTTCTTTCAGTAACTAAATTTTTATATGCCTCAAAGTCTAATTCTCCTGCTTCATTGATAGGGATAACTTTTAAAATAGCCCCTTTTTCTTCACAAAGCATTTGCCAAGGAACAATATTTGCGTGATGTTCCATGGTAGAAATGATGATTTCATCACCTTTACCAATAAATTTTCGTCCAAAAGTACTAGCTACAAGATTTATACCTTCGGTTGTGCCTGTTGTCCAAATAATTTCATATTCATGCTCTGCATTAAGAAACTTTTGAACCGTTTTTCTAGCACTTTCAAAGGCATCTGTCGCTTTTTGACTCATAAAATGTACACCACGATGCACATTGCTATGATAGCCTTTGTAATAATCTGAAATCGCATCTATGACAACAAGCGGCTTTTGCCCACTTGCGCCATTGTCAAAATAGACCCACGGTTTTCCATACACTTGCTGATGGAGAATGGGGAAGTCTTGACGAATTTTTTGTATGTCTAAGGTCATTGTATTCCTTTTCTGATACGGATTTTTTCTTTTTGAAGAATCCATAAATTATGTTGAGGATTATTTTCTTGGATTGCAATAAGAAAATCTGAAATGATATTTTCTAAATCAATTAAGGAAATAGGATGTAGAGGTCTTACTACGATTATGCCCGCAGTATCATTCGTTGGAAATCGCAATATATCAGCAAAATCCATGTCTAATGTGATTAAACACCTATTTTCTATTTTACATTGTTCAAAAATGATTGAATCGCTTTCTCCTGTTAAACCCTCCTTGTAAACCGTTTCCACATCATATCCTGCTGACTTAATAATCTCAGCAGTTCGATTTCCAAAATTTTCATCTAATTTGAATTTCATGCCTTTTCAATTATTATTTCTACAAAATGTTCATGAGACATTGCTGCGCCATACGAAAGTGCCGCAAAAATGTCTTCTTGATTTAATTGAGGGTAATTTTCTAAAATATCTTTAACCTCATTACCAGAGGCAAGCATTTCCAAAATCAAAGACACCCATATTCTTGTGCCTTTAATACAAGGTTTCCCAAAACAGATTTGGGGATTTACAGATATTTTATTTTGCCAGACAAATGTTTGCATGATATTTTTTATGAATGAGAAGATTGCTCTTTAATAAGTATCTTATCTACCACTTTGTTTAATGATATTTTTAAGTTCTTTTAAAATCGTCAATATTTTTTTCAAGCTATTTTCATCTGTAGGAAACAAGGGTAAAGATTGGGTAAAATGCCTATCTTTTAGCACACAAAATGTCCAGTCTCGTCCCAAAAGATATGCGCCATAAACAGGAAAATCACTATTAGGATAGAGTTTTTTATTTAGTTCTTGTGCAGCTAACATAGATACAACAAGCTGACCTTCAGGGTCATTTGATGAGTTTTTAGCTTTCTTAAATTCCTTTAAACAGAAAAAAGGAGCTTTGGGCTTGCCGAATCCCTTTGCTACAATCCAATCTACTTCGCCACCTACTTGCCAATTATCCACAACTGCCTTTATTTCTCTTTCAATAAAAGATTGAACACCTATTTCTTTTAAATTAACCATGGCTAACAAAGGAGAGATGAAAAATATTTCTAACTCTAATTCATTCCAAAGGGTAGCATGATTGATAAGTTCTGCTCGCAAAAGAGCTAATTTTTCTGCTTCATCTTCACTTACCGTTTCCTGATTATTAATCCAATACTCTATACCTTTGCCTGTATAATCTACAGTCAACCCAAATTCTTCTACGGCATCTTCAATGCTCCATTTTGAAAATGGTATTGATTTTGGCATATTGTTTATTTTTTAATAAGCTATGAGTTGCAAAAAAACTAATAAAATAATTTAATACAAAAAAATGATTATCATACAGTTAGCATAATTTTTAATTATTCATTTTTAACTATTAATTAATGTAAGTTGCGTATTGTTTTTAGCGTACTGCGATTCTCCAGAATCGCAGGCTATAGACAAAACATGTATGCTTAATGGTTTACTTTTTTATGCGATTCTGGAGAATCGCAGTACGAACATCGTTACAATCGTTTCATTCGCAACTTACATTAATTACTTATTCAGAATTTAATAATTCCGTAAAATCTATCTCCAAATCCTCCAAAATCTCTACTTTAACACAAGGATTATCTTCTAAATCAATGTCTTGACGCTGAATATATACCCCATTTTCTGACAAATCATATACTAAAACGGCTTGCTCATTCGGAAAAACAACCCAATATTCACGCACGCCTGCACTTTCATATAAAGCATATTTTTCACGCACATCTCGCCCTGCGGTACTTTTTGACACCACTTCTATAATAAAATCAGGTGCGCCAATACCGCCACGTTTGTCTATTTTTTCTTTATCGCAGATAACGCAAATATCAGGTTGTACGACTGTGTAAATATCTTTATCCGCAGTAGATTTATTTTCATTTAACAAGCGTACATCAAAAGGGGCAACAAATACTTTGCAGCTTTTTTTGCGAAGATAGTTGCCTATTTGAATGTGAAATTCACCTACCCATTCTTGATGTGCTGTAACAGGGGCAGACATTTTAAAGATTTTGCCTTGAATAAGCTCTAAAAAGCCATCAAACTTCCATGTTAGGTAGTCTGCGTAGGTGTATGTACCATTTAAGTCAAGGGAAGCAATGTTTTGTGTCATAAGAATGTCATTTATTTATGGCAAATATACTGAAAAAATAAATATCAATCCTCAAAACCGCTTCTCAATCATCTGCACCACATACTCCTGCACATACTCCACTGAAATATGCTCCGTAACTTCTGCCGCAAACGCATTGATTAACAAGTTTCTGGCGTTTTCTTTAGAAATCCCACGAGCTTGTAGGTAAAACATTGCTTCCTCATTCATCTGACCTGTAGTTGCGCCATGCGAGCATTTTACATCATCTGCATAGATTTCGAGTTGTGGTTTTGTGTAAATATTTGCGCCATCAGAAAGCAAAATATTGCGATTTGATTGATATGCATTTGTTTTTTGGGCATCAGGATAGACATGG
>JAAFHL010000116.1 GCA_013298365.1 Bacteroidota bacterium
TTATACGATTTCGTATAAGTGCCTACTTTTATTTCACATGATAGCCTAACCAAGTTCTTTTGTCTGTATCAAAAAGCCAAACTTTGCCATTGGAAAAACCAAAATTAAAATTTCGCTTTGCAGGGGCATCTTGTGGCAGCAAAATCGTACCTTTAAATTCGCCTGTGTTTTTCTGAAATAAATAAACCTTTTTGCCTTTATAATCTAACAAGGCAATTTCTCCATCTTTTATACCCGTATAAGCCAGTGTATTCTCGTTAAGATTGTAATCCTCGGGCATAGATTTTAGAATATAATCGCCTAATAATTCGCCATTTGCGTGATTAAAACGATAAATACTCCCTTCATTGAACATCAAAATCTCTTGCGAATCATCATCATAACTTGCCACACATTGTGCATCAGGCTTTTTTAAGTCTGTAATAATTTTCTCCGTTTCGTCAGGCAAACCATTATTGAAAATATATTTCACAATGGCTTCCTTTCCAAATCCATTTGCTTCTAATTGCTGCGTTTTGGGATTGTACAACAAACCACGCATATCTACTTTTGCTTTTAATACTTCGCCTGTCGCATTTCCTTTTGTATTGAAAGCCTGCATCGGAAAGTATTTGTTGCCTGCAAAAGCAGCATAATATTTTTTATTTTTTTTGCAAAAAGTAATTCCTCCTCCATTAGAGCCTGCACTATCTGGCATTTGCAAAGAAAGCGAAAGCTCTCCATTGAGTTCATGAGAGATTTTGACAGTAGAAAGTGTTGTTTTACAAGCAGATAGGCTTGCAAAAAGACAAAGAAGAAAAAATATTTTTTTCATATATAAGTTGTTTTATAATGCCATTTCATGGCGCATTGTTAGCTTTCTACTTTCAACATTTTCTTTTGTATATCCTTAATACGCAGCAATTCCGCCTTATTCTCCTCAAAACTGCCTTTTATTTGACTCATATCTCGCAATTCGTCATCTATCAAAACAGGTAATACAGGGTGCGTATTTCTGCGGAGGCTATATTTCACTTCCTCTTGTAAGTTGAGGTGTATCAAGCGATTGTAGTGTGAAGAATTGCGCATCATGTATTTTTTGCGCAAATTGGCAATGGTAAAAAGCATTTCTGCCATCAAAGCACTGTCTTGATAATAATAAAAATCGTCTTTTAATTCCTTCGCAACTGCCCCTGCAAAAATGGTATCTTCGATATTTGGGTGGTCTTGCCAACCCGAACAAAGCAGACAAATATTTTCATCTTGCTCCCGCAGCCATTTACACAAAACGGCGATATTAGCAAAAGACCCTATGACCACATCTTTTGCGCCACCTTCTACTGCCATACGAATGGCTTTTGTGCCATTTGTAGTTGTCATGGCTATTTTTGCATTTTTAGTTGTATGAGATTTGAAAGAAAAAGGAGAGTTTCCAAAGTCAAATCCCTCTATTCTTTCTCCTTTGCGCTCACCTGCGATAAGGTAGCCTTTGTTTCGATAACTGCGACATTGTTCTATATCTGCCACAGGAATAATGCTGTCTGCGCCATTGTCAAAGGCGACACACATGGTAGTTGTTGCACGCAATACATCAATTACCACAACAATCGCCCCTTCTATATTGAATTGGTCAATAAGCGCAGGCGTGAGACATACATGTAAGTATTTTTTACGTTGATTTGCCATATATCTTTAAAACTCGGTTGGGCAAAGATAGCATTTATTTGTTAATTCCAAGTGAGAAAAATATGATGTAAATATTTCTTGCGCTAAATATTTGTTTTTATGGGGTGAAACGCCGTACTTTGTCTATTAAATAAACTATATTTTAAACATGAATCGTATTGAACAACTGCTTTCTTTTTTAGCAATAGATGAACATGATGCTTTTACGCTTTATTCGCTTGCGCATGAGTATAAGCAGATAGGGGAGATGCAAAAGGCGATTGCCTATTTTGAGAAATTGCGGGAAAAGCACCCCAATTATACAGGTTTGTATTATCATTTGGGCAAGGCTTATGAAGAAGTAGGGGAGATGGAAAAGGGCATGGATATTTTTGAAATAGGCGTGCAAATCGCTGAAAAACAGAAAGATATGCACGCCCTTTCGGAGTTGAGAACTTTGATTGTGAACAGAGAAATGGGAATTGAGGACTAATTAAACGGCAATGCCTAAACGTATCATTTCTTGTTCCAATTCGCTAAGAGACATTTGACGGAAATCAGTCAATTCTAAGTCTTTGTCTTTGCCAATAATGATTTCTTTTAAGCAAAAATAAGGAATATCATCTATTAGTTTTGTGCCAAAAAGTACGGCTTTGCTACCAATCGGCGCACGCAAAAAAGCAATATTTTTTCCGAAATCTCGGCTTGGAATGATGGTACGCACATCTGCCAAAATGAGTTTAACATCGGTATTTTGTGGATTGTCTTGTTTCACCATCAAATCGGTTCGCTGTCCTACATTAGGGTCAAATCTATCACAATTGAGCCAACCCAATTGATTGCTGCTAAATAAGTAAGAAATGGCATAATGCGCTGAATAACTGCTCATTAAAGCTTCTTTACTTGCTTCCATTTCTTCGATAAAATGTTGTTGATTGCCTGATTTTTTCTTCGTTACCCTTGAAAAATTTGTCTCAAAAAACTTGCTGTCTTCTTGAAATGCCTTTCTATCAAATACATAATCTGCCATCAAGCCCACTTTTTTGTAATAAAAATCTTTGCTAATATGGGCTTGAAGTGGAATCGTTTTTTCAAAATGAAAGTTTTTATATTTGCTGATTTCCTCCCGAATAGCCAATAAATCTTCGAGATTTGTGAAAATAATGGAACCTAACAGACATTGTTCTTTATATTCATACAAAGCTCTGCCCGAAGCCTTTGATTTTTGGTCTTTTTCCCAAGAAACTTGGTTGAGGGTATTCGTAATTATGTCTTTATATTTTTTGAGCTTAGGATTCATGTTTTTTATTTCAAAAGAAACAACAGGTTTTCCATCTATTGAGGTTTTGTTCGCCAAATTTACCTTTAATTCCACTTCGCCAATGTCATATATTTTGGTCAGCTCATCTAATCTCTCCCAATCTTTTACTGTACCTATATCTTCTTTAATTTCAATACTTTTATGCTTTTTAGGATTGGCTACACGCCAATTCATCACGCCCGAAGCAGGTCTTTTTTCGCCATAAAATAATTCCATATCTGTTTTTTTCTCCTTTGTAGGCATTTCTATCATAATTGGGTGCGCAGCCATCAAATGCAAGGGTTTTCCGTTGCAAGTTGCATGGAGATATACCATGCCACCTGTTTGCAAAATCATGTCATTTGAAGTTGTGCTAAGATTCGCAAAAAGCATATCTTTTAGGCTATAACATTCTTGCAGTTCGATTTGAACAGGCGAGGTAACAGGATTTCCATGTTCATCTACCAAGCAAGCGGGCGGAAATGTAATAATTGTGCCTTGTTTTCCCTTGATACTCACCGATTCTAATAGCGAGGGCGTAAAGGTAATCATTTCATTTTTTTTGCTTTGTTGCTTAAAATATTCTCCAATCGCTGTTTCATCATAAAAGTAGCTTGTTTGTGCCGCAGGTTCCTGCTTTTCAGGTTTTTCTGTCATCAAATTTGTCAATGTTTTTTCTGCTTTTTGATACATTTCTTGAAAAATAGCAGGAATTTGAGAACCTTTTATTTTTGTATGTTCATTTGTATTTGCCTTATTTTCAGGATATTGTATATCTTCATTTACGCCAATAAAAATCGTATCTACCGAATTTTCTTCGCTATATCTTTCGTAATTTTGGGTAGCAATCGGCAAATCTTTTTGCGAGGTATTTTCCTGAGATTCATTGCAGCTTATTGCCATAGCAAAAACAATGAGCGCATAAAGTGGTATTTTGTTGAGCTTTTTCATATAACGGCTTCTGTTAAAATGTCTTTGTTACTATATAATGCAGTTGCAGCGAAAAAGATACAGAAAAAATCCGTTAAAGCACATTATCTTTTTACTTTTGTAGTATAATTTTCTTGACATCATTAAAACCATGCGTTTACTTATCCTTGTCGCCTTTGCAGCGATTGCTTATTATATCTGGACAAAAGTGAGTGGCAATGCCTCAAATCCTTTTAGCAAAAAAGCAGAAGCGCAAAGGCAAAAAGCAAAAATCCTCTTGTTATCACGAGGCAATGAAGAATCTTTTCTGCGTATGTATGAGAGGGAAAAAAGCGAATATCCTGACTTAGAAGAGTGGGGAATTTTGACCCGTATTGCTGAGAAATTATCAAATGACCGATAAGAATAAATTGCCCTGCACAAAGATAAAACCTTATCTTTGTACAATTTTTATTTTTTTGACACATCATGAATAAATCCATTTTATATTATTTTATTGTTGTTGGGATATTTGCAGGATTGATTGTGTGGTGGTTAGATGCAGGCGTAATTTTAGATGCGGGTAAAATAGCAACTTTAACACCTATATTACCTGCACAAAATAGTGCTTGGAACGCATTTGTTGCCGAAATACAACATGCTTTTAAGCATCCTTTGGCAATGTTGTTGCTTCAAATTGTCGTAATCATTGCAACAAGTCGTATTTTTAGCTATTTTGTCCGAAAAATAGGGCAACCTATGGTTATTGGGGAAATTATTGCAGGTATTTTTCTGGGACCTTCTATTTTAGGGCTGTTTTTTCCTGAAATGGTCAATTTTTTGTTTGCAAAAGAGTCCCTACCTGCTATTCAACTGCTCAGTCAAATGGGTTTGGTCTTGTTTATGTTTATTATTGGCATGGAATTAGACTTGTCTGTACTCAAAAATAAAGGACAAGCAGCCCTTACGATTAGTCATACGACCATTTCTTTATTATATTTTTTAGGGATAGTTGTATCTTATTATATTTATGAAGATTATGCGGGCGAAAAGGTTCAATTTCATGTATTTGCCTTGTTTATGGGCATTTCTATGAGCATTACCGCCTTTCCTGTTTTGGCAAGAATTGTGCAAGAAAGAGGCTTAAATCGTACCGCTTTTGGTTCATTTATTATTACAATTGCGGCAGTAGATGATATTACGGCATGGTGTATTTTGGCGGCAGTGATTGCTATCGCAAAAGCAGGAAATGCGACAAGTGCTGTTTTTGTAGTGGGTGTTACTTTGATATATGCCGCAATTATGTGGTGGGGTGTGCGCCCTTTGCTCCGAAAAATGAGCGAAATATATGTTTCCAAAGAAAATTTGAGTAAAACAGTGGTAGCTGTAATTTTTTTGATGCTCATATTTTCTGCATATATTACTGAAATGATAGGTATTCATGCCTTATTTGGGGCATTTTTTGCAGGCGTTATTATGCCACAAAACTCAAAGTTTAAAGAGATTTTTACCGAAAAAATAGAAGATGTAAGTTCTGTCTTATTACTTCCCTTGTTTTTTGCCTTTACAGGGCTGCGTACACAAATTGGTTTGATAAATACGGCAGAGGCATGGTGGGTTTGTGGGATAATTATCGTTTTATCGGTGTCAGGGAAATTGATAGGTGCAAGCTTTTCATCTCGTTTTTTGGGGCTTTCTTGGAAACATTCCTTTATGATAGGTACATTGATGAATACGAGGGGCTTGATGGAATTGATTGTGCTAAATATTGGCTATGATTTGGGTATTTTGAGTCCGCAGATTTTTGCTATCATGGTTTTGATGGCATTAAGCACTACCTTTATGACAGGTCCGACCCTTAATTTGATAGATTATTTGTTTCATCCTGCCCGAAAAAGGAGTAAAAAGAAATCTACCTTCAATGTTTTGATTTCCTTTGGTCCGCCCGAAATGGGTAGTACTTTGTTAGAGGTTGCTTATTCTTTGGTAAAAACGGACAGGAATTTGACCAAGATTTCGGCATTACACCTTACCCCTTCTACGGAAATTGGTTTGCAAGAAGCAGAGCTATTTGAACGAAATGCGTTTAAAGACATCAAAGTTGCTGCCGAAGAATTGAATATTCAGGTAGATACAATTTACAAAAATTCGGAAAAAATTGCCGCAGAAATTGTCAAGACAGCGCAAGCGTCGTTAAGTGATTTTTTGTTCATGGGCAGTGCAAGGTCGGTATTTCATGGAAATGTAACAGGTGGCATTATTCAAGAAGTGTTGCAGAATGTGCGTTGTAGAGTAGGCATTTTGTGGGGTAAAGAAATCGAAAATATTCAGAAAGTATTGCTTATTGTACAAGATAAAAAGGCTTTATATCTCGCAGAAATGCTACATGTTATGTGTCAAAACCCACAATTAAGCATCAAGGTTGCCGATTTTTCGGAGGCATTTCCTTTCGGCGATTTTGCGGATAAACATATTACCGAGCTTCCTATCACACATTTGGTAAATAAAGAAGTCGTAGAAAAATATGATTTAGTCATTGTAGATATTTTATTTTGGGAAAATGTGCTTGCAACAGAAGAAGGTTGGACGGACTTTTTGCCTTCTGTGTTGATTGTGCGTGCGTAGTTTGATAGCGACACCAAAAGTAGGTGAAGGTTCGGCGCGTTTTGGCTTGTGCGCAAGGCTGTGGCGCAAACCCACCGAACCTCTACCCGTTCTTTATGTCAAAGTTGTAAGGTTTCAAAATGGCATATCGCAAAGATTTTCACTAAAAAAATGAATTTTTGATAGAAAAAAACTATTTTTGTGGCATTAATCGTTAATGTCAAGAGAGAAAAATAAATCTTTCCTTTTCAATATGCTCAAAAAAACATGGTTTTTCTTCCTTTCTATTGCGCTGCTACATACCGCACAGGCACAAGGTCCTATCAAAGATATTGAACAATCACTCAAAAAAATGGCGGTTCAAATCCTTAACAATGACTCACTTGCATATAAAGCAGATTTGAATAAGCAGTTTACAAAGGAGTTGATAGAAGTGCTAAAACGTCCCGAAAGTTTCAAATATGATTTCGATTCGCTTACCACGATTTCTATTTTGCGCTCCGAAGACAATGCTTTTCGGGTGTTTACTTGGTATATTGTAGATAAAAATTACAAAGAATTGTATGGTGAGCAATACCATTATTATTTTGGACTGATTCAGCGCAATTATGTGGACCCGAAAACACAAAAAACAGAGATTGTGGTCATTCCTTTGATAGAAACACAACAGATTTCTACTCGTTTGGAAAACATGGCTTTAGATGAAAAAAATTGGTTGGGCGGTTTGTATTATCCCATGAAAACGAGGACAACAATTCCTGCTGCCAAAATTCAATATAGAGACCGCCCCAAAAGTTCTACTGTGCGTGCGGAAGTGAAAACAAAAATGGTATATACGGTGATGGGTTGGAACGGTGCTGACAATCGCAGCGACTACAAATTTATAGATGTCATTTCTTTTGATGAAAAAGATAAAACAAAAGTGATTTTTGGTTTAGACCGTTTCTTTTTCGATAAAAATATTCCACAATATCGAGCTATTTTCAAATATTCTCAATATGCCTCTTTTACGATGAATATGGCAAAAGTGAAAAATGGGCTTGCGAATGGAAAAAGACTCAAAACAGGTTTGTTTGGCACAGATATGATTGTATATGATCATCTTGCCGTAACACCTGGGGCTGCTCCTATGAAAGAAATCATGGATTTGGGTCCTGATGGCAGTTATGATGCACTATATTTCAATCCACGAAGTAAAGTTTATCGTTGGTTTAGGAATGTGGAAGTGAAGGAACGCTACGAAAAAGGCATGACAGCCGCAAAAGCAAAGGAAATTGAAAACAGAAGAATACAGGCTTATAAGGATTTGTATGGCAAAAACTGGAAAAAATACTATCAAGAAGAAAGAATAGGGAAACAGTTGAGTGCCAAAGAAATGTCAAAAAAAGCAGCCGCAGAAAAGCGCAAGCAAGAGGCGGCAGGTATCAAGATAAATGGCGACAAAAAGAAATAAACATATCAGATATTTTTAAGTAGGTGTTGTAAAAAAAAGAACAAGATAATTTAATATTAAATAATTGACTATCATACTGTTAGCACAATTTTTAATTATTCATTTTTAACTATTAATTACTTATGACTCCTATCGAACAAAAAATCCATATTTTGCATTACCAGGGCATTCCCGTAGGACATGCCGAGGAGAAGGAAAAAAAAATTTCCGCACAAAGCAGCAAACAACGCTTTGAATACGTTAGTGTGTATCATACTGCCGATAAAAATGCAACTTTTGAAGTTGGCGGCTTTATCAGAGAACAATATGAGCGATTGGGGGCGGAAGAAGGTGCGTTAGGCTTGCCTACAAGCGATACCGAAAAAGACCCCGAAGTCAAAAGGGGGCAGTTTCAGCGATTTGAAGGCGGCTGGATAAGTTGGACTCCTGCAAAGGGAGTGGCGTATTATATTTCGGAAGAAATAGGCGAAAGAGGGCTTGGCGAAGCAACAGATGCTTTGACAAAATTCCCCAAAGAAGCTGATTTTTTTCAGAAATATTATCAATTTGCTTTGCAAAGTGAGCAAACGACTCGGATTCCTGCTTTGTTTACTTTGGCGCAATCGGCTTTGGAAACAGGCTGGGGTAAAAAAGCACCTGCAAATAATATGTTTGGCGTAAAAGCCGATAAAAATTGGAAGGGCAAAAAAGTGTTAGTAGATACTGACGAGTATTTTACAACTTCTGATATGCCTTTTCCCGAAATTATGAGCATTGAATGGGTGCCTGCTTTGGGCAAATATAAATATAGGGTTAAAGATTGGTTTAGGGCGTATGATGCGCCAAGCGATTCTTTTAATGATAGGGCGCAATTTTTACTAAGAAAACGCTATGAAAAGGCTTTTCTTTATGTCGGAAATCCCTATAAATTTGCGCAAGAAGTAGCCCTTGCAGGCTATGCAACTGCCCCTAATTACTATGCGATTTTATCGTCTATAATTGCCAAATTAGACAGCATCAAAACGGCTTTGCAAAATAAAATGCTTTATGCGGGCGGTACGAACTTTGATGATTTAGCGTAAAAATATATCTGCGATTATCTGTACAAAACAACAACCATCTTTTTATGAACAAATTAGTATTTTCTACTGCTCTCCTCCTAACCATAGGAATTAGCAACGTGCTTGCGCAATGCACACCTGCTGCATTTACATTTCTGCCTGTTTCTCCACTTACAGACACCACAGAGGTGAATTTGCCTTATAGTCAAACGATTACCATTTCTGTTCCTGCGGATACTACGATTACCTTGCCTATTGTAGGTCCACAACAAGTGGTTATCAACAAAATGACCGTAACGGCTAATCCGCCTGCGGGCTTTACTACGGCTTGTGATGTAGCGACCTGTACTTGGAATGCAAATACAAAAGGATGTATTCAGGTTACAGGTACACCTACTGTGATTGGCACTGTGGCAATTCCGATGAGTATTGCGATTAACTACACCTTCAATGGTACAACAGGTACATTTAACCTGCCTGCTCCTGCGCCTTTCAACATTGAAGTAGTCGGACCAAATGCAGTAGATGATGTATTAAGTGCAAATGCTTTCCGTTTTGCACCATGCAGTCCATCACCTGCCGAGACAAATACAACCTTGTCATTCAGTTCGCCGATTGCCACAAATATGGCACTTATGATGTATGACCTTTCGGGTGCAGTAGTAAAAACGGCTGAAATTCGTGCAAATGCAGGCATCAATAAATATGATTTTAATGTTGCAGGTGTTGCTTCAGGTATGTACATTGTTGCTTTGAACAACGGTACACGCACTTTGACACAACGTTTAATGGTAAAATAATAAACGAATTTTTTCTCATAAACCAACGCACATAAGTATCTTATTTGCGTTGGTTTTTTATATCGGTCGTTGAATTTATCGAAACGCTGATAATTAGCAGCGCAGTTTTTGAAGCAAATGCAATTCGATTTGCCCGAAAATAGCATACATCAATATCCTTTTTCTAAACATTTCTATTTTACTTTGGCAGAAAAAATTGTGGCTGACCATATACCTGTGTATCAGCAGCTTCAATCTATTCATAGCCTAAAAACGGCGACCCAAAAAGACCTATTTCGGCGTGTTTCTATGGGATTTGAAGATTATAATGGTACTACCTTCACTTTAACAGAAAAAGAACCTGTTTTAAATTTGCCTGTCATTGTGATGAAAAATGGGAAGGAAGTCGTTACAAAAGAAGTAGTTATAAAAGCTAAAACGCCTTTTGTGGACCGAAAAATAGACAGAACCATCATTAATCCTGATGCTTTGCTCGCAAATGCAGGCACAAATGCTTTGGAGGTTTTGGAAAAATCGCCAGGCGTGCGTATGGGAGTCGCCAAAAAGATACTCAAAAACAAAGCAACGGTAAAACTCAATGTAAATGACCTTTTTTATACAAATCAGCCAGGCGAAAATATCAAAGGGCTTTACAACTCTACGGCAAATTGGCACAGTTATTTAGACACTCGGGTAATGAGCATTTCGTTTAGCTACCGTTTTAATAGTGGACAAACCTTAAATGCAAGACAAACAGGCAGTTCTGATAGTGAAAAAACAAGGGTGAAGTAGTAAGTAGGCAAACTTAGTGCAAAAAAAATTACCCTCAAAAAAATGTATAAAACACTTGTTTTTCTCAAAAAAACTTTTAACTTTGTGGCGTACTTACTATTAAACACAAATTTACCTTACATTTTTATTTTATGCCTACTGTAAATTTAGCAGCAACAGCGGTAAATGGAAAATTTCAGCCGGACAATGATTTTAATTCGGGGGAGGGGAATATCCAATTATCGAACATTTATCAAGGCTACGTACTAAGAGCCGATTATCTTGTCTCTACAAGCACACCTACGGGCGAGCCAGACGGCGGCGGCGTATCGGAAATGGGGGTAGCCATGCGTGATACAGTTGTAGTTCCTGCCAATATGGGGCAATCTGTACAATGCAATCTTGCCCCTGACGGCAGTTTTAGTTTTGTTTTGCCAATGGAATGTGTCTTGACCAACTATGAAATGCAGCAAAGAGGCGTACAACAAAGAAGTGTACAAAGCAGGGCAAAAGATGAAGTTATTATAGACATTGATGATGATGTACAAAATACTGTGCCAAGCAATCTTTTGCTACGTGCGCAAAACATTCCGCCTGATGTGGACATGAATGCAGGGTATAGCGATAGAACGGTGTTAGATGCGAACAATGGTGCCGACTGGGACTATACACCTACGATTTATCAAGCCGTAACGATTGCACATGGACATATTTTGCAATATAAACAAACATGGAAAGCCGATGGCTATTCTTTGGGCGATTTATTGTTTAGTTTGCCGCTTGCGCCAGGGCAGAAAAAACAAATTGCCATTTTTGATTGGGACAGAAATGAATCTGCTACTCGCACAGAAGACCAACAATATGAAGAGTCTTTGGACGCATATCTTTCGCATGATAGAGATATTTCCGAAATTACCCATACTGCTTTGCAAGAATCTATGACAGGTGGTAGCAAAGCAAAAACAAGGGGCTTTGGGGGCGGTTTAGGTCTTGGGGTAATGGCACCTTTGCAGGGCGCAATGGTAGGTGTTTCGGCAGGGCTTGGCGGGTCAGTAGGGGTAGCTTCTTCTACGGCTTGGCAAAATTCTGCTCGCAATATCTCTGCAAATACCCTGCAAAACCTACAAGAAAACATTATGCAATCTGCGTCTGCGGTACGTAGTCAGCGTACAACGGTAGTACAAACCGTCAATCAAGGCGAAAGTTTTCGAGTAGAAACGGATTCGGTAGCAAACTACAATCA
>JAAFHL010000117.1 GCA_013298365.1 Bacteroidota bacterium
CAAACACAGGTGCAACAGGTCAAGTATATAATACGCCTACAACGGTTTCTGGTAGCTATACTGTACGTTTGACCGCACCTAATACTTGTTATGCAGAATCTTTCCCAGTAGATGTAATTGCAACGCCAGACTCAGCAATTGTTGCAACTGTAGGTGGAAATTGTCTTGATGGCGTTAATCCTGTGAAAATTGTCGCTTCTGGAGCTATGCTGGGCCAATCTTATCAATGGTATATAGACGCTGTGGCAATGCCAGGCGAAACATCTGATACACTATATGCCTATTTAGCAGCAGACTATACAGTGATTGTTACAGATGGTACATGCGAAAGCGCCGCTTCTGCAGCAATAACTGTAAACGAAGCACCATCAATACCTCCTATTAGCTCAAGCTCTACTTGCCAAGGTGCTTTGTTGGCAACAACATTTAGCGCAGGACTTAGTTATCAATGGTATATAGATGGTGATCCTGGATTAGGTGCATCATTTGATACACTTACCGCAGCAACAGCAGGTGCTTATACCCTTATAGTTGCAAATGGAAGTGGCTGTACAACAGCTTCTACGGATACCATTCATATCTCTCCAGCGCCTATGGCTCCTACCTCAGCTTTTACTCTATACTGTGTAGATGCTACACATCCTGTAACGTTAACAATAACAGGTGCAACAGGTACACAAACCTATCAATGGTATATTGATGGTACACCTACAGGAAATGGTGATAGTTCTTTAGTAGTTACTACTTCTGCTATTATCGATGTTAGCATTAAAGATGGTCTGTGCGAGAGTGCTTCAGTTCCGGTAGCAGTTACATATTTAATCCCAGCTACCCCTACCATTGCGGTTGCCTCTAACTGTGTAGGTACATTGTTAAGTTCAAGTGTATCTCCATCGGGAGTATACCAATGGTATGTAGATGGTACAGCAATCCCTGGAGCTTTTTCACAAACTCATACTACAACAAGCGCAGGAAATTATACAGTAACTGTTTTTAGCATTGCGAGCTGCCAATCAGACCAATCTGCACCGCACGTTATTATTCCTGCACCAGCAGCACCTACCATTATTGACCCATCTACTACGCTTGCTATCAGCACCGCTTGTATGGGTACATCGGGTACTGCACTTTTTGCAACAGGCGCATCAGGTACACAAACCTACAAATGGTTCTATAATGGTTCTCCTATTTCAAATGCATCAACTTCTCCATACACCGCTACAGCTACAGGGGTTTACACTGTAAGAGTAGCTAATGGAACATGTTTGAGTGCTGCATCTAATTCAGTAACGGTATATCCTGCACCTGGTATGCCTACTATCACAAGTACAACAGGTTGTGTAGGTGCTACTTTGACATCTTCTAATGCACCAATAGGCGGAAGCTATGAGTGGTATTTAGACGGTAATCCAGTAGGCGGAAATACAAAAAACATTACCGCATCAGCAGCAGGTGAATATACCGTAGTAATTTCAAGCGCAAGCCCAGCTAACTGCCCAAGCCCAGCTTCATCAGGTAAAGTTATCTTAGGTTCTATTGGTACAGCTACAATTGTAGCAACAGGTAACAACTTAGCTGGTCCATTTAGCTTCTGTTCTGGAGCAGGTGGAACATTAAGCTCTGGTTTAGTGGGTGCTACTTATACATGGAGTGTAGGTGCTAACGTATTGTCGTATGGCTCAACCATTACTCCTACTTCTACTGGTACATATATCTTGAATGTAGCAAATGCAAATGGTTGTTCTGCAAGCATCTCACAAGCCGTAACCATGGCACAGCCACCAGCTGTTCCAACACTTACTGTAGGTGCAACTAGCTGTGCGGGTACAGTATTGACATCAAGCTTAGGGTCTACCTATAGATGGTTCAGAGATATTTCAGGTACATTTACACAGATTGCAGGTGCTTCAAGCCAAACTTATACAGCAACTACACCTGGTACTTACAGAGTAACAATCACTAACGCAAATGGCTGTGGCAATACTTCTGTTTCAAGAACAACAACAGCAACTGCTGGTTCTGTATCTGTTACCATGGCTACATCTAAGATGAGTGGTACACCAGCTGCACCAAGTTATAATTATTGTTCATCAGATAGAGATACTTTGAGAGCTATAGTTGTAGGAACAGGAAATACATATGTATGGAGAAAAGGTACTACAATTATACCTGGTGCTACTACCAGTAAATACGTTCCCAATGGTGCTTTAACTTCGACTACTGGTGCAGGTACTTATTCAGTTACAGTAGGTGCAAGTGCTACTTGTTCAGCAGTTGCTACACAAGCTATTACAATGACAGGAAGCCCAGCTGCTCCTACGATTACTTCACAAAGTGCAACTAATATATGTGCAGGTAGTCCTGTGAGTTTCACAGCTACTTCACCTACCGCTGTTACTACTTACTTGTGGATTAGAAATGGTGCTAACATGGTTTCAGTAGCAGGAAATGGTCTAACTACTGGTAACTACACTGCAACAGTTAATGTCAGCCAGTCTGCAGGTCTTGATGTTTATACATTGAGAACAGAGGTTGTAGGTAATACAACTTGTCGTTCTGCAGAATCTGCCCCCGTATCTGTTAATAGAATGAAGCCTGACGCTTCTTTCAACAATTGTGCAGGTGCGGCACTTGGTACTGCAGCTACGCTTTGTAAAAACTCTTCATTGTCAGCGCTTGCTACAGGACCTGCATATACTTATTCTTGGTATTATGGTGCTACCTTGAAGCAATCTAGTGCAGCTTCTACCTATAGCGTTCAAGCAACAGGTAATCATAGATTACTCATCAAACAAACCGTTGGTGGCGTTACTTGTTCTGCAACTTCTCCTAACACAAATATTACCTTAGCTGCAACAGGTTGTACCCCCGTTTCTTGTAGATTAGGAAGCGACAAAGAAGATGCTGATGCATTATTAGAGGAGTCTTTTGAAGCAGTAGAAATGGTAGCTTATCCTAATCCTACAAGCGATTTGTTGAATGTTGATATCCTTAACAGTGGTGCAGCAGAAGGCAAAATCGTATTGTACAATACATTAGGTCAAGTGGTATTAGAGAAAAATGTAACACTTTCTGAAGGAAAAGTAAGCGAGCAATTAGACTTGGGCAACTTGGCACAAGGTATCTATTCACTTTCTTTCCAAACTGCTAATGGCAATAAAGTCCAAAAAGTAGTAAAAGAATAGTTGTTCTAACTTCATTATCAGGTTGATAATGATATAAAAAAACACCTTCGTATAGCGATATACGAGGGTGTTTTTTTTAGGACTTCTGCAAAAAGTCATTTTTCTCCTTAAAATAGGGGCTGCGACCCCTATTTTAGGGAGAAAAATTAGGCTTTTGCGGAAGTCCTTTTCTTTTATTTTTTAGTCCATTTTTTTTTGCATATATTTTGTAGAAAAAAAATAACTATATTTGTGCGTTAAAATAAACAAGTACCATTAAATCATTCGTTTTTGTTGTATATGGCATAAATCTTTACAAAGGAATTTACATATTTTTCATGTTTTTCCGAGCAAATAATAAACGCTAACATATAGCGTTTATTATTTGCTTGGAATTTCCATGTCTATTTATTGTATCTTTCTGCTATAATTGAACTATTGTATAAGGCATTTTGCTTTATACCTATCACTTAAATGTAAAGGTTTTGACACAGTTTTCGATATCTTTCTTTTTCTCGGCACTTGTTTCCTTGTTTTTGTTACCCAAAGAAACGCATCAGCACACTGCCAAATATGGCTCCGAAAAAGCAAACATGCCTTCGGAAAAGGGATTATTGGCAGACCAAATCGCTAAAACAGAACAGGTAAGCAAAATCCCTAAAAAACGAAGCCTCATAACGAAATCGTCTCTAAAAACGGACGATTTTATAGCGGTAGATTTGCTACGCACAGATACGCCACCGCCGCCTGACTCTACGGAAAATCCAAACGACCGTATAGGTGATGCAACTACACAGCCTACGGTTTCGCCAATGTGGTTGCAAAATCCGAGTAATATGGTTACCACTTATGAGCTTGCACCTGATGGTAAGGGCTACTATATTTATGAAAAAATAGGCGGCTTCAATGTACGCCCCCCTTCTTATATTTCTTTTGAGGACTATATCAAAATGCGCCAAGACAAAATGGTGTTTGAGGGTATGCGTGAAGCGGCTTTGGCAAACAATAAAGAAACTAAAAAGGGCTTAATTCCTAATATAGAAATCGCCAAAATAGATGATGTTTTTGGTGGAGGTGCTATTTCTATTCAGCCCACAGGAAATGTAGCCCTGAATTTTTCTTTGGATAGGAATGTTATCAAAAATCCTTCCTTGCCTTTGCGTCAGCAAAGAAATCAATATTTCACCTTTGACCCACAAATTCAAGTAGGGGTTCTTGGGCAGATTGGCGATAAACTGAAACTTAACATCAGTCAAGATACCAAGGCTTCTTTTGATTTTGAAAATATATCCAACCTCAATTTCAAAGGAAATGAAGACCAAATCGTCCAAACCTTAGATGTAGGTGCGGTTACTTTGCCATTGGGAAATACCTTAATTCAAGGAAGTAGCAATATTTTTGGGGTAAAGGCTGGCTTGAAATTTGGTCCTGTAACGATGTCTGTCATTACGGGAGTAGATAGGGGACAAAGACAAACGATGTCGGTGCAAGGTGGCGTTGTCGAGACAACCTATAAAAAAATGGCTTCGGAATATGACCAGAATCGTCACTTTTTCTTGTCTCATTATTTCCGCTCCAAATATGATGAATCCCTTTCTCGTCTCCCACAAGTTGTATCTCGCTACCGCATCAATCAGTTAGAAGTATGGGTAAGCAATCCCAATTTGAGCCAAACCAGCAACCTACGTCCAGGCATCGGCTTTGTAGATTTGGGCGAAAATGACTTCCCTGTGGCAAATGGGCGTGGGGTTATTTTTAATAAAGCAAATGTGGCTTCTTCACCTGCCCCTGCGCAACGCTACCCTGGCAATGAGGCAAATGACTTGTATAGCCGTTTGAAAAACGAGCCTAATTTGAGAGATAAATCCTTAGCACCTACTATTTTGGAAACGCAATTCAAAATGACAAATGCGGTAGATTTCCAGTTAGTAAATATGCGTAAGTTGCAAGAAGGAAAAGATTATAGCTATAATCCGCAATTAGGTTTTGTTTCGATGAGTTCGCAGTTGCAATCAGATGAGATTTTGTTTGTGTCATTTAGTTATACATTGGACGACAAACCCTATCAAGTGGGTGAGTTTTCTAATGATGTGGCAGCAGATACCTCAAATACAAAACCCTTATTTTTGAAAATGATTCGTCCTGCACAGTTGCGCCCTACCTACAATAATGCAGCATATCCGCCTTGGGATTTGATGATGAAAAACTTTTATAGCATCGGTTATGGCTTAAAACCTGATGGTTTCAAGATGCAAGTGATGTATGAGTCAGGCACAAAGGCAGGGAAATTGAACTTTTTGCCTGCGCCCAAAGATACGACTGCCAAAAATATTCCTTTGTTGCAATTATTGGATATGGACCAACTTACCAATAATACTGCGCCAGACCCCGATAACTTGTTTGATTATATTGAGGGATTGACGGTGAACACAGAAAGAGGCTATATTATGATTCCCCATATTGAGCCTTTTGGAACACATCTGGCAAGACGTATGAAGAATAATGCAGATGACTCCACTCGTTATTGCTTTCAGCCTTTGTATGATATGACCTATCAAGATGCGATTCAGAAGTTTACACAACTCAATCGTTATTCTTTGGAAGGAAGCTATCAAGGTGGTGGAAATAGCAACAATAATACAAACAATCCCAATGGAATGCAGCAAAGCTCGGCGGAAATTCCCTTGAATGGTTTCAATATTCAGCCCAATCAAGTAACGATTACCGCAAATGGCATTAAATTGCAACAAGGTGTTGATTACGAAGTAGATCCATCAGGCACAAAAGCCATTATAAAAAATCCTGCTTATATTGGAAAAGGGCAAGATTTGCAGGTAAGCATAGACCAAAATAGTACCTTTCAAATGCAGACCAAAACCCTGATAGGTACTCGTTTGGAATATAGCCCTATCAAAAATACAAAGGTTGGCTTTACCGCTTTGCGCTTGAATGAGCGTCCTATGAATATCAAAACCACGATTGGAGATGAGCCTGTACGAAATTCTGTATTAGGTTTGGATGTGGCTTCGCAAAGAGAATTGCCTTTTTTGACAAAAGTCTTGGATAAGCTGCCTTTGCTTTCCACAAAAGCTCCTTCAAACATGAATTTTTCGGGAGAAATTGCGCAATTTATCCCAGGGCAACCCAAGCAGGTGCTACAAGACTCGCTCAATGGTGTTACCTATCTTGATGATTTTGAGGCAGCTAAATTGCCGTTTAACATGATGGGCATACAACGTTGGAAATTGGCTTCTTTTCCTAAATACCAACTTCCCAGCAATCTATTTGACCCCAAAATCGTTTATACAAGCACAGATGATTCGCTTGCCGCCAATTATTCTCGTGCCAAATTGAGTTGGTATCAGATTGACCCACAAGTATATAATCGTCAATATGCAGAAATTCCGAATGAAGATAGAAATAATTCATACACTCGTATGATTACACAAAGGGAGATTTATCCTACGATTACGGCATTGACTGGGGCTTCTTTTCAACAAACATTTGACTTGCGCTATCAGCCAAGCAAAAGAGGTCCTTACAACTATCAGACCGACCCCAATCGAATCAATGTCAACGGGGAACTTTCTATTCCTTATGAAAGTTGGGCAGGGATTATGGCAGACATTAATACAAATACCGACTTCGAGGCGCAAAATGTGGAATTTATCGAGTTTTGGCTCTTAGACCCTTTCTTAGATGATACTTTGGGTGTAATGGAAGGGGGCGAATTTGTGTTAAACATTGGAAATATCAGTGAAGATGTTATTCCGGATAATTTGCAGTTTTTTGAAAATGGTTTGCCTGAAACAGGGGGAAATGGCGGCGTTGTAAAGACTGTTTGGGGACGTGTACCTATTTCTATTCCGCCCTCAAATGCCTTTGGAAATGATGCAAATGCCCGCAAAAACCAAGATGTGGGCTTAGAAGGACTTTCTACAGATGAGGAAAGAACCTTTTTTCAAAAATATTTGGACAAACTTGCGGCAAGTTATGGCACAACCTCTGATGCTTATCTCAATTTCCTCAATGACCCAAGTAGTGATGACTATGTACACTATTTGAACCCCTCTTATAATACAAATAAAACAGGCATCTTAGACCGTTTTGAAAATACCTACGGCACAGAGGCAAACTCTCCCATAGGACAAACCAATAATGGTATCATCTTGCAAGGCTCACAATATCCTGATACAGAGGACTTAAATAGGAATGGAACGCCTAATATGTGGGAGGAATATTGGGAGTATAAGTTAAAAATTGATAGAAATAATTTGGTGCCTGGTAAAAACTATGTGGTAGATAAGGTAGTATCAAGAGTGCCTTTGAATACTTCAGGAACTATCTTTGACGATGTAATATGGTATCAATTTCGTATTCCGATTAATAGCGGTAAACCCATCAATAATATTCCTAACTTCAAGGTAATCAATTTTATGCGCCTTTATATGACGCATTTTAATCAGGCAACCGTTTTGCGTATGGCTGATTTCCAAATGGTTTCTACACAATGGAGAAAATATGATGGACCTATGACAGATGTTACCCCTTCCCCCAATCCCACAGAGCCACCTTTTGGCTGCTTTGAGGTAGGAAGTGTGAGTGTGCAAGACAATTCGCAAAAACAACCTTTCAATTACGTAAAACCACCTGGGGTATTTCAACAAGGACTTGCAGGCAATACACAACAAGGCTTTTTGCAAGATGAGCGTTCTTTGTTGATGCAAATTTGCGACCTGCCTGAAGGTGATGGTAGAGGTGTTTTCAAAAATGTAACACAAGATTTGCGTAACTATAAAAACTTACGCATGTTTGTTCACTCCGAACCCAAATTAGATGCGGCGGTAGATGCCAATTTTAATCAAACAGGCGATGCCGTTGCCTTCATTCGTTTGGGCTTAGACAATGATTTGAACTATTATGAGTACGAAATTCCTTTGACTCCCTCAAATCCCAATGGTGTATCTTCTGACCCTTACAATGTTTGGAGAGACCAATTTTTCTTTGAATTGGAACTTTTGACTACTGCCAAAGATGCGAGAAACAAAGTTCCTTTTGGCATTTTGGATAGGTATTTATATGAAGCAGGTTTGCCTCCAGGACATAAAATTTATGTAAAAGGTACACCAAAATTGAGCGATATTCATAGTATTATGATAGGAGTAAGAAATCCAAAACTGCCCAATGAGGGACCTGTTTCTATTGAAGTTTGGTTTAATGAATTGAGTCTCACCAGCTTTAACCAAAGTTCGGCTTGGGCTGCAAATGCCAATTTAAACATAACACTTGCCGATTTTGGAACGGTTCAGGCTTCTTTACAAGAAAGAAAAGCGGGTTTTGGCTCACTTGACCAACGTATTAGTCAGCGTACACGAGAAGATGTATTCAAATACAGTGCAATGGGCGATTTTCAGTTGCACAAATTTTTCCCACAAAAATGGGGCATCAACTTACCTGTTCACTTAAATCAAGATGAGCAGTTTGGTAATCCTGAGTATGACCCACGTGAAGCAGACGTTTTAACCAAAAATATCTACAAAGGACTTACTAAGCCAGAAGTGAAAGAAATAAAATCGGTGATTCAAAATTATCAGCGAAATCGTGGGATTGCTTTTAATAATATTAAGAAAAATAAAACAGGGAAAGACACAAAATCGCATATTTGGGACATTGAAAACATTGATGCGTCTTTTGCTTACAGCGAACAGCTTGGGCGAAATTATATGACCGAAAAGATGTTTACCAGCAATTATCGGGGTTCGCTTAATTATCGCTACACCATTGCAAAGCCTTTGAATATACAGCCTTTCAAAAAATGGAAGCATAAAAATCCGATTTCAGAATTCAATTTCTCGCCTTTGCCCAAATCTGTAACGGTGAGTTTGATAGGGGATAGACAATTTTCGGAAAATCGCTATCGTGCAACCGCATTTGGCGGAATCACAACGCCTGTTTATACCAAAAACTTTGTGCTTACTCGCAACTATCAGCTTGCATGGGATTTGACAAAAAGCCTAAGCCTCAATTTTAATGCAGCAAATAATGCAAGGATAGACGAAGTAAAAGGCTATTGGAATCAAACCGACCAAAACTATCGTGATTCTGTGGGACATTGGACAGATAATTTCCTACATATTGGGCAAGATACCATCAATACAAGGTATATTATGCAAAATGGACAGCCTTATCAGCGTGTCTATAACCGCAAAATAACGATGGGGCGTACCATTGGCTACAATCACAATGTAAATGTGGCTTATACTTTGCCTTTCAACAAGTTCAAAATGACGGACTGGATTACGGGAAATGTTACATACGCAGGGACTTTTCAATGGCTGAATCCGCCAGAGGTAAACAAAGGTTTGGGTTCTACGATTATAAACGGTCAAAATATTCAGTCGCAAGGACGTTTGGATTTTGACGCTTTGTATGGAAAAAATAAGGCATTAAAAAAATACCTTGACCCCGCACCTTACAAAGCACCACCCGCACCTGCAAAAGACAAAGATGGCAAGCCGATTAAAACGGATAAGCCCAAAGAAAAACCTGCAATTACCATTAATCCTGATTGGAAAGATGCACATAAACTCAATCCACCCAAGCAGTTGAAATTGTTAAAAGCCTTAGTGAGAGGTTTTGTGCGCCTCCTTTTTAGCGTAAAAAATGCAGATATGAGCTACAATCAAACCGCAGGTACAACTTTGCCAGGCTATTTGGGGGTAAATGACAATCTTGGGACAGATTTTGGTTTTGTGGACACAACAAGCATGATGAACAATCGCAAATCTCCGATAGCACCACCTACGTGGGGCTTCTTGGCAGGTTCGCAGCAAGATATTCGTACCATAGCAAGTCGTTATGGCTGGATAAGTAAAGACACTACTTTGTCGAATTATTGGGCAAAAAATATCACGACACAGCTTACCGCAAAAGCGGCTTTACAGCCCCTACCTGGCTTCAAAATAGATGTTACTGCTACCCGTAATATGACTGAAAATGAGAGTGAGATGTTCCGTTGGGACAATCAAGCGAGAGAATATGGACAGACCGACCAGCAGTTTTCAGGTAATTATTCTGTTTCATATATTTTCATTAATACCGCATTTGGTAATAGCAGAACCAATGCGTTTAGGGATTTTGGCAATGCTCGCAAAGATTTGTCTCAAAGATTATATCAAGAAAATACATCAAGGGTGGTATTGCCCGCAAATCCGAATACGCCCAATGATATTTTGGCAGATGGGTACAGAAATGGTTATTCTCGCACTTCACAAGAGGTCTTACTTCCTGCTTTCTTGGCAGGTTATGGGGTGATTAAGGCAGATAAAATAGGAACTTCTCCTTTCCCCAATATTCCTTTGCCAAACTGGAGTGTCAATTTCACGCCAATGACCGCTTTTCCACAACTGAAACAGACATTTACCGCCTTTACGGTTAAGCACAATTATCGGGGAACTTATACTGTGGGTGCTTATACTCGTAACCTCAACGCCGTAGATATTGACAAAGATGGCTATGCCGACAACTTTTCAGATGCGGGTACAGACATTAATGGCAATGCAATGGTGAATTTCAACCCCATTAAAAACATTCCTTTGGCACAAATACAAGAGCAAATGTCGCCATTGATTGGCGTAAATACAACTTTGAAAAATGGTATGAACATCAATTTGTCGTATGGCAAAACAAGAACCATGACCTTCAATGTGGGGAACTTGCAAATGACAGAAGATAAATCTGATGATTTTTCTTTCACATTTGGTTACAGAAAAGACAAATTGAACTTGAATTTGCATATTTTTAACAAAGATATTTCCCTTAAAAACAGCGCAAATGTGAATTGTACCGTCTCTATCAAAGACAACTGGCAAAGAAACTACACCTTAGACGGTGGACAATCTATTGCTTTGCGGGGGAATTTGGTAGCTACTATCAATCCTTCTGTAGATTATGTGATTAGTAACAAATTGCAACTCAAGGCTTTCTGGCAACAAAATATCACAAGACCACATACTTCGCTTTCTTACCCTAACTCTTTCCGCAGTGCAGGGGTACAGATTCGTTTTATGTTGAATTAAGTTCCCGCAGATTCTCACAGATAAAAAGGAGATAGCGCAGATAATTATGTTTATCTGCGCTATCTCCTTACATTTGTGCTGTCAGCGAGAAAAAAGAATATATATGCTCAAAAAACTACTCTCACAAACCGCAATCTACGGGCTTAGTTCCATTCTTGGGCGTATGCTCAACTTGTTACTCACGCCTTTATATACGCACGAACTTGCGCCCGATGCTTATGGGCAGTTTTCGGATTTGTACTCCATGGTTACGATTATGAATGTTGTGCTGACTTTTGGCATGGAAACGACCTTTTTTCGTTATATGCAGGACAAATCTCGTTCAAGTTTGGAAAATAAGGACGTTTATAATAATGCTTTTTTGTTTGTGGGACTTTTGTCGCTTGCGATTTTGTTGATAGGAACTTTGGGTGCAGTGCCGATTTCAAGTTTTTTGGGCTATGCAGAGATGCCGCAGTTGATAGCAATGATG
>JAAFHL010000122.1 GCA_013298365.1 Bacteroidota bacterium
TGAATGTGCTTGCAGAACTGGAAAGTATGCGAGAAATGTTGGTGTCAAGTTCGGACATCAAGGATATTCAATTGAGCTTAGATGTTCATGCAAACACCGATTTTTATACGGATAAATATCGCTTCAATCTCGTTTTTAGCAATTTGATTTCCAATGCTTTTCGCTATCATAATGTCCAAGAACCCAGTAAATATATTCATATAAAAGCAACAATAGATGCACAAAATGCTGTCTTCTTGATAGAAGACAATGGGCAAGGAATTGACGCTATTCATATTGATAAAATTTTTAACATGTTTTATCGCGCCAACAAATCTGCAAAAGGTAGCGGCTTGGGCTTGTATATTGTCAAGGAAGCTGTAGCAAAACTTTCGGGTGAAATTTCGGTAAAAAGTATATTGGGAAAAGGCACAACTTTCAAAGTTGTCATTCCCAATAAAATCGAACATCAATTAACGCATTTTGCAGAAAAACTATTATAATTGATGGCGCAGTAATCACGTCAATCTGCGATAAAAAACAACATGGCAAAACTCAAAACCGTTTACTTCTGCCAAGAATGTGGCACGCAACACCTCAAATGGCAAGGACAATGCAGCGGCTGTAAAGCATGGAATACCTTGGTCGAAGAAGTAGTAGAGGCTTCGCCAAAACAGCAACCTACGGGCAAACAGTCGCTTAACAATCGCTCTGAACCCAAACTCATTTCAGAAATTGATGCGGCTTCTCGTCCTCGCCTCATTACGCCTGATAGCGAATTTAATCGAGTGCTTGGCGGAGGAATTACCGCAGGTTCGGTTGTTTTGCTCGGCGGAGAACCTGGTATTGGCAAATCTACTTTGTTGCTACAATTAGCTTTACAACTTTCTAAATATAAAATCCTCTATGTATCAGGGGAGGAATCGGAGCAGCAAATCAAGATGCGTGCCGAAAGGATTCCTTTTGTAAATAACAATTTGTATGTAGCCGCAGAAACGAACATTGAGCGCATTATCGAATTTTACAAACAACTCAAACCTGATATTATCGTTATAGACTCTATTCAAACCGTTTATACCGACTTTATCGAATCTGCACCTGGTAGTGTATCGCAGGTGCGAGAGAGTGCTGCACGTATCATTCGCATTGCAAAAGAGCATCATATTCCCATCTTTATGGTAGGGCATATCACCAAAGAAGGCATGATTGCTGGTCCCAAAGTCTTGGAACATATTGTAGATACAGTACTTACCTTTGAAGGCGATAGACACAATAGTTACCGAATTGTGCGTACCACCAAAAATCGTTTTGGCGGCACGATGGAAATAGGGATTTATGAAATGCGGGCAAATGGTTTGCGAGAAGTAACAAACCCTTCCGAGATTTTTCTGAGCAACGCAGGCTTAGATACATTTAGTGGCGTAGCAATTGCCTCAACTTTAGAAGGTTTACGTCCGCTTTTGATAGAAACGCAAGCCCTCGTAACGCCGCTTATGTATGGCAATCCACAACGCTCTGCCACAGGTTTTGATTTACGCAGGTTGAGCATGTTGTTGGCGGTAATGGAAAAAAGATGTGGCTTTAAACTCGGCACAAAAGATGTTTTTATCAACCTTGCAGGCGGCTTGCGCATCGAAGACCCTGCTCTAGATTTGGCATTAGTTTGCTCCATCGTCTCCTCTATGCACGATTTAGTCATTCCTGCCAAAACGGTTTTTGCTGCCGAAGTTGGGCTTTCGGGCGAAATACGTCCTATTTCTCGCCTTGAACCACGCATTGCCGAAGCCGAAAAATTAGGTTTCAAAGAGATATATGTTTCTTCCTTGCAACTCACTGATTTAAGCCAAAAATTTGACAAGATAAAAATCACAGGCGTTTCCAAATTGCAAGAGGCATTTCAAAAGGTTTTTGGGGGACAAGCGGAGTAGTTTTTTCTAATAACTAACTTTGAAGTTCTTTCCACCCTGTCAGGGTTTAACCCTGACAGGGTTCAATTTTTTTATTATTGTTTTTTATGCGCAATTATGGTCAGAAGTTCCTGCCGATTTTATATGTCATTATCAAACTACCGTTAGACACTGCTCACTAACAAGGTGTAACTCTCATAAAAATAAAACCACAAAGTTCACAAAGAAAAGCCCACGCAAAGAACGTAAAGTGGCTTATTTTTGATAACTCTTTGGGTTCTTTGTGAACTTATTCTGAACTTTGTGGTAAAATTCAACCCTTTTATGAAAGCATTTTTTTATGAGAAAGCCATCTGTATAGCCTTACTGATTTGCATATCATAAAGAAAAAAGCGATATTTGTCCTTTATTCCACATATTATGCAAGTAAGCATCAAAAACCGAATCCGCAAAATTGCGATTGTTTTAATTTGTCTCTTTTTTGTCTTATTTGTAGGCAGAATTGGCTATGGCTACGTTTACAAAAGTGTAGAAAGTGGCAGTTTTGAAAGTGATTTTTTCCGAAGTGCAGAAAAGTTGCGGAAAAATTATGCTTCTGAAAAAAGAGAATCTAAAGAAATGAGTACTCCTTCCGTCTCCTTTGAGGCAAAAAAAGCGGAAAGTACTACTGCGCCTAAACCCATGCAGCAGGCGGCTTCCTCACAGAAATATGAAAAAACCGCTTCTACCAAAAGTAAATCGTCTCATTTTGAAGAAGATGAAAAAAAGGTGCGTAAGGTCGCAAAAGATTATACGGCGATTATTCAATATGAACACAATTCGGGCAATAAAGGCAATCGGGAATTGCATTTGATGATAGGCGTAAATCCTGACAAATTTGATAGCTGTTATATGGCGATTCAAAAAATCGGCACAATTCGTTCTACCGAAATCACGAAAACAGACAAAAACAATGAATATCGTCAGCTCAATGCCGAAAAAGCCTCTTTGGAAAAAACCTTAACGTCTTTGTCCGAACTCAAAGCCAAAAGTGGTACAATAGCAGATTATATTTCTTTGCATGAAAAAATGATGGAAATAGAAGAAAAACTGCAGGAATATGGCGTGGAATTGGGCAATTTTGATGAAGAAAATGAGTTTTGCACCATTAAATTCTCGTTATATGAGGGTTTTACAAGCAAACCCATTAGTTTTTATCATCGGGTAAAAGTAGCTTTAGAATGGGCAATCAAATACTATGCAGTCTTGATGTTGAGCCTTGTTTTTATGGGAATAGCAGCTTTTGTATTGGCTTTTTTGATAGAAAAACTGAATATTTTGGGGGGGATTTTGAAGAAAATTAGAGATGAAATTTAAGCATGCCTGCCGAAATGAGCGAGGTCGAACTAAAGTATTGATATTGTTTTCTTTGTGCCTTTATACCTTTGCGTGAATTTTTAGATAGTCGGTTTATTCATTCTTATTAAAGGAGCATAGGAAAGCGTGAAAAATAAGTTGTTAAGGTTGCCCATTCTGTAAGAATCCAGAAAACTGATACTTAAACACTTAGCTTTTCTGGATTCTTACAGAATGGTTATTTTATTTTTCACTCGTTCCTACATGAAACCTCTGATAGTGCTGTACCAAAATACCCAAAAAAAACTACCTTTGTACCCAAATACAAAACAATATGCGTATCATTTCTGGCACATTAGGCGGACGAGTACTCAAAGTTCCACAAAATCTACCTGTTCGCCCTACAACCGATAGGACAAAGGAATCTTTGTTTAATATTATCGGCAATACCTTTGATTTTGAGGGACTTAGCATATTGGAATTGTGCTGCGGAACAGGCAATATAGGCATAGAGTTTTGGAGTCGTGGGGCTACAGAAATTGTGGCAGTAGATAAAGACAAAAGGTGCGTACAGGCGGTTAAAAATCTTTATAAGGAATTTGATATCACTGGCGGAACGGTTTTGCAAGCAGATATAACGAAATTTGTTGCCTCAAATAGCGGACAAAAATCCTTTGACATCGTTTTTATAGACCCGCCGTATGCAATGGCAAATCAATCGGCATTATTGGCTACGATTTTTGCACAAAAATGGTGTAAAGCAGGCGGTTGGGTTATTCTGGAACATACAAGTATGGTAAGTTTTGAGGCAGAAGCGTATTTTCTGTTTTGTAGAAAATATGGGTCTTCTTCTATTTCTTTTTTTGGAGAAATGACAGATGATGCTCATTTATGACAACTTGTCATTGGCACATTATGTGTCATTCATGCTTTAACTAAAAAGTAGTAAATGAGCAATTATCCTTAATCCGTCATTTTTTACTACTTGTATTGAGTTTATCGAAATATCTATTTTCCATTTTATTAATGTTCTCATTTTTTAAAAAAAATAAAACATCTATGCAAGAAGAAACAGTCATTCAATCACAAGAAGAGCAAGAAATCCTTGACGCACAAGGCACAGAGACAGAAACTACCGCTCAAGTGGAAGAAACAGACAACATAGAAGCACAAATTCAGGCATTAAACGCAGAAAATGAGCGATTGCAGGCAGAATTGCTTGACGCAAAAGAACAAAATCTTCGTTTTCAAGCTGATTTCACCAATTTTCGCAGACGTAAAGATAAAGAAACGGCAGAAACGATTGCTTTTGCAAACGAGGGGCTTATCAAGCAAATACTTCCTATCTTAGACGACTTTGAACGTACCTTGTCGGCTATCGAAAAAACTGACAATTTGGCAGCGATAAAAGAAGGTATTGGCATGGTTGCAAAAAATATTACCCATATTTTGGGTAAAATTGGCGTTTCTGCGATTGAGGCAAAAGGGCAGCCCTTTGACTCACAACTGCATGAGGCTATCACAAGTCTTTCAGTAGAAGATGAGAGTCAAAAAGGGCTTGTTTTTGATGAAGTAGAAAAAGGCTACAAACTCAAAGATAAAGTTATCCGTTTTTCCAAAGTAGTTGTAACAGAATAAATCTAAAAAGTTGAGAGTTGAAAGTGAACAATAACTCTCCAATATCAATTTTCAACTTTCAACTAACATTTCAATTATGGCAAAAAAAGACTATTATGAGGTTTTAGGCGTTGCAAAAACGGCATCTCCTGAAGAAATCAAAAAAGCATATAAAAAAATGGCAATGAAGTTTCACCCTGACCAAAATCCGGGTGATGCTGGTGCTGAGGCTAAATTCAAAGAAGCTGCAGAAGCGTATGAGGTCTTGAGTGATGCGCAAAAACGTGCGGGCTATGACCGTTTTGGGCATAATGCGCCAGGTGGATTTGGTGGCGGTGGACAAAATGTGAACATGGAAGACATTTTCTCTAACTTTGGCGACATTTTTGGCGATGTTTTTGGCAACGCAGGTGGTCGTGGCAGAGGCGGTCAGCGTAAGCGCACAGGACAACGTGGGAGCGATTTACGCATTGAATTGAAAATGGATTTGGAGGAAATTTTTAGTGGAAAAGAGAAAAAAATAAAACTGAATCGCTATCAATCTTGTAGCCCTTGTGGTGGCTTAGGTGCAGAGGCAGGTAGTGCCTTTCGTACTTGTCCGAGTTGCAATGGTGCAGGTGAGATACGTCAAGTAGCGGGTGGCGGATTTTTTCAGCAAATTATGGTGCAGGAATGTCCTACTTGTCAAGGCACAGGCAAATTAATTGAAAAAGCCTGCAAAAGCTGTGAAGGAAAAGGACGCACCATGAATGAGGAGCAAATTTCGGTGAAAATTCCTGCGGGGGTGCAAGATGGCATGTCGCTCTCGTTGAGAGGTAAAGGACATACAGGCTTGAGAGGCGGTGATGCGGGGGATTTGATTATTCAAATTTCGGAAAAGCCGAGCAATGTTTTTGAAAGAGATGGTGATAATTTGATACATTCCATGTTTATTACCTTCCCTGATGCTGCATTGGGAACAAAAATAGAAGTGCCTACGATTGATGGTGGAAAGGCTCGTTTTGACTTAAAAGCAGGTACTTTGCCAGGAAAAGTAGTACGTTTGAGGGGAAAAGGTATGCCAAATATCAATGGCTATGGCATGGGCGATTTGTTAGTGCATATCAATGTTTGGATTCCGCAAGAATTGACAACTGCTGAAAGAGATATGTTGAATAAGTTGAAAGATAATGCACATTTTCAGCCAACACCTAAGCAAGAAGACAAAGGTTTTTTTGCAAGAATGAAAGAGTTTTTTGCGACTTCGTAAGTATTTGATTTTCAGATATTCATAAAAAAGATGAACATAGCCTTGGTACTATGTTCATCTTTTTTGCGTTAAACCAAATTATCTTCTGCACCTTTTGTAGGCAAATGAAAATAAAAAGTTGTACCTTTTCCTACATCACTTTCCACTTTTAACACATCGCCATGGGCTTCTACAAAATGTTTGCATATCGCCAAACCTAAACCTGTACCGCCTGTATCACGAGAACGACTTTTGTCTATGCGATAAAAACGGCGAAAAATATTGCCCAAATGTTCTGGCGCAATTCCACTTCCGTCATCAATCACAGCAATGCCTATTTTTTTGCCTAACGCAGTAAGTTTCACTTCAATCTTCCCCTGCGAATTGCCGTATTTGATGGCATTATCCACCAAATTTGTCAGAACTTGTTGTATTCGATTTCTATCTGCATAAACACGACTTTTATTTGCAATATTAGATTCAATTTTGCAATGAATATTTCGCCCTTTCTTTGTACATTTTGCTTCAAGCGATTCGATTACTTCCATCACCAAATCATGTAGGTTAAAATAGCGCATTTTCATTTCGATTTCACCTGCTTCCATCTGTGTCAAAACCAATAGGTCATTTACCAAATTGGAAAGTCTATCTGCATTTTTTTGGGCTTTGAGCAAAAAACGCTGCCGAATTTCCTCATCTTCTTCATCGCTTTCTATCAAAGTATGCAAAAAACCTTGTACGGCAAAAATGGGCGTTCTCAATTCATGCGAAATTTCCGCCAATAATTCTCGTCTATATATTTCCAATTTGCGCAAATTTGCCAATTCTTCTTGCTGCATCTGTTTTACCCGGCTATTTTCCCTATCTACAAACCATTCTATACACAAAAATAAGCACAAAAAAACGACAAAAAATAACCAACTTAGTTCGCCTGCATTAGAAATATAGCCTTTATGCCAAATATATTGTAAAAATACAAATATAGAACATAAAACCACTGTTAATATAAGTGACAAGGTAAAGCCGCTTGTAACTTTCTCATCTGATTTGTCTAAAAAAAATGACATTTGTTGTAGGTAGTATTGTAAAAAAGAAATTTTTTTAAATTTGTTATAAAACATTGATAATCAATGAGTTATTTTCTTTGAAAAAGCTACTTTTTTCTGTTATTTTGAAACAAAAGTAAACTAAAAAACGTATAATACTATATATTTCCTTTACAAAACAACTAAATATTTATGAACGTAGCAATCAAATTTGCGCTGCAATCTGCGGTGCAACACAAGGCGGTGTGCCAAGTAAAATTGCGTACCGAGCCAAATCCTCGTCATGTACACCCACATGGTTTAATGTTATCTGCACAAGGAAAACATTATCTCATTTGCTGGCAAGATGATGGACATTCTAAAACGGGAAATTTCCCTAATTTTAGAACTCTGCCTATTGACGATGTAACTGCTTTGGAAATTACGGAAGACCAGTTTTTGGTGCAGGATAAATTTAATGCAGACCATAAAATGTACAAAAATTGGCAATTTGTCGTTGCAAAGTAAATGAATGGAAACAATTTCGCCGTTGCATCAACATTACGCAACGGCGAAAATTCCTATATTTTTTCTGCTACAACCACCATTTCTTCGCCAATATTGAAGAAAGAAAGCAATTTATATAAAATATTATGTCCAAATACCATCAGTTTTAGCTGCCACATCGGGCGAGAAGTCATTTTATTAAAATATTCCTGCCTTTCTGCCGAAGTCATTGCCTTCTCTTCCTGCTTCTGTTTTCGCTCTTTGCGGCGTTTGAGCCAAGGAAAAATCATAAACATCACAAAAGTTTTAATTTCCAAAGAAGATTGAATTTCTTTTACCTTAAAACCTTTGCTTTCAAAGAGTTGTGTAGCTGTTTTATGGGTAAAATAATTGCAATGGTCTAAGGTTATCATGGGCCAATCATTTTTGAGTCTTTTGGCGATAAAGCTATCAATTTGAGGTACTTGTATAATCACATGACCGCCTTTTTTGACTACTTTATGGCATTTATCCAAAAATGCATCGGCTTCATCTATATGTTCCAAAACGTCCCACATTGTCAAAACATCAAAGCGAGCTTCGTCTGACATGTCATGAAAATTGAGGGCATCTACGGGCAAACCTAAATCTTTTGTACAATACTCATGCAAAGCCTCAGAAATTTCTATCCCATAAATATCATAGCCCAATTCCTTGCCCGCCAGCAAAAAATGTCCCCAGCCACAGCCCAAATCCATCAACTTTCCTGTAGGGTGATATTTTTTTATCAAGTCGAATTTTAATTTTTGACGTTGTACTTTTACCCAATTATTTCCTTTTCGTACCTGTTCTAACACTGTGTTTCCTTTGTAATTGTGATAGTCAATCATTTTGCGGTAATACGGTGGCAAAAAGATAAAATCACAATTTTGACATTGAAATAAATAATAGCTTTCGTTATTTTTTTCTACAAGTGTATAGGGCTGAAACTTTTGTGTGTCTGTACACGCACAAGTAACGCATTTTGCGCCTTCGATGATGGTCTGAAAATCAGGACTCATAAATTTCCGTAAATAATTAGGTTTGTGAACAGGGAATGACTAAAAACGTCATATCCTGCAAATTTGTGCCAAAGATACGCAAAAAACTTATTTTTCTCCTATCATTTTATTCAAGACTTTTGCCATTTTTTCCGTTAGATTGCGGCGAGCATACTGCGCAACCCCTTGTGGCTCAACCTGTAATGTCCCATTTTGATAGGCTTGAAACAAGGTTTCTACATTTTGTTTGAACTTGGCTTTGTCATAAAAATCAGATACATAGCCTGCTTTTGTATCATTGATAATCAAGGCTACATCACTGACTTCGGGCGCAATGCAGAGAATAGGACGTTTTGCTGCAAGGTATTCAAATAATTTTGCGGGCAATTGCAATTTTGCGCTAAAAACATTACTTGCAGGAATATACAAAACTTGTGCTTTTTTCTGAAAAGGCATGACTTCTTTGTGTGGCAAATAATCGGTAAATGCCACATATTCTAACATACTGTATTGTGCAATAATGGGATGTAAAGAGTTGTCATATTTGCCCACAAAATGGATTTTTAATTTTGCTGCAAAAGTTGGGTTTTCCTTGACCATTTCTGACAAGGCTTCCCAAAAAACAGGGTGATTTCTGTCTTTATTCATCAAGCCAATATGCGCAATACTGAAATATGCAGCATCAGGCTCAATTTCTGATTGCATATCACTCTCATCATATCCGTTTGTAATTACTTCATAATCACGCATATACAACTCCTCGAATTGCGGTTTCCTCAATTCAGAAACAACCACTACGCTATCGGCTTTTTGCAAAACATTTTTTTCCATACGATGATGAATGGCATCAGCAATTGGCGTGAGCATCAAGTCTTTATAAAAATCTATTGCTGTCCATGGGTCTCGAAAATCCGCAAGCCATTTGATGCCTGTTGCAGCCTGCACTTTTTGCCCAATGATGTGCATCGTATGCGGTGGACCCGTTGTAACGAGTGCGTCAATCTGATTTTCTTGTATATATTTGGTCAAATATTTGGCAGAAGGGCGAATCCAAAATCGGCGTGCATCAGGTATAAAAAAATTGCCCCTAACAAAGGTTGCGATTTGAGAAAGCAAAGAAGGACTTTTGTTTTCAGAAAGAGAAGCCATAATCATACGCTCCTCCTGTTTCTGCCCTACAAATCGTTTGTATAAATGATATGGCTCCCAAATAGGTTGTTTTAACACCGTTACACCCAAAGGAATATCTTTTCCTAAGGAAGCGTCTATCATAGGATATTCTCCATTTTCGGCGGTATAAACAATCGGCTCCCAGCCAAATTCACGAAAATACTTCACAAATTTGAGCCACCTTTGCACACCACTTCCCCCACTTGGTGGCCAATAATACGTAACAATTAACACTTTTTTCATGAAATCTGCTTACTAATAATCTTACAAATCAATTAAGACGTTTAACGTGGTCTTCCCCAATTCTCTGTTCTTTTGATTCTAGTAACTTGCATAGAGCTGATACAGAACATTTTAGCGATTTTATACTGTGGTATTCCGTCATCTATCATTTTGCGAATTTGTACGGCATATTCGTAGGTAATTTTACATTTACCTCTACGTTGCTCCCAAGTTTTGCGGTCGCTTACTTCTTTAAGTGTAGCCCATTGTAAATTTTTGTAATAATTATTATTATAATTTCTATCTATATGAACGACATGCGTTTTATTTTCGGGATTCGGCACAAAATACAAGGCAACTAAACGTCCAATACCTATTCCATAGGTTCTTCCGTCTTTTTTCAGCTCAATAATATTAGAAAACTTTTTTTGTATTTTACCTTTAATAAATTTGGTTTCCCCTTTTAACATCGCACTTGTTGCTCTACCATAGTTACTTACTCGATATTTACCTTCATCAGCTTCTTTCACATCTGCCCAAATTTCAGGTTCATCATGTACAGGTGCGGTTTTTTCTTCGATATTTATAACTTCTTTTTCCGTTTTTTCTGCTACTAGAATAGGTTCTTCTTTTGGCTTAGTTGATTTGTTTTTAGTGGAAACCTTCTTTTTTACGCTTGTTTTGGCAACAGGAATTTTTGCGATACTTTCTTTTTCAGCAGGTATAGTTATTTCTTCCTTGTTTGTAGAAACTTCGACTTCCTTGGCAACAGAAACCGCTTTTTTCTGTAAAATCAACATTTCTGCCAATTCCTCCTTAGAAATTTCTTTTTTTGCAGGTGCAATAATAGGTTTTTCGGCAATAATTGGCATTTGCACTTGCTTATTCTCAAGAACATTTTCTTTTTCGTCCTTAAAAATAGGCATCTGCATTGGCTTTTTGGTATAAATACGGGTATTTTTATCCGTATTTTCTGGTTTTGCTTTCCAAATAGGTTCTCCCAATGTTTTGTAAATTTTGGGATTTGTGGAAGAAATATATCTCTTTTCGTCTCTTTTTTCCACGTTATCCGTTGCTATTTTTTCGCTTATAATAGGGTTATTGTCAAAGTAACGCTTTTGTACGTTTTCCGTAAAATGTTGATTTTCAACATTTACAGCAACATGTTCTGTAGTTTTAATCTCTACGATAATGCCCGCTTCTGTTTTAATTTTTGCTTTTCTCATAAAAAAGTATGTTATTTTGTTGTATAAATTCCCGTATCTATGTAGGGGCTAAACATTGGTAGAAACGCAATGTTTCCCCCATTTCCTAAGAAGAATTCATGCTAAAACCATGAATTTCAAAAATGGGTATGGGATATGATTATTTTCTACCGATATTTTGTCCCTACGGGACAGTAAGAAAAGACATAAATAATTAATAGCCATATATTTAGATTAAATTTCTAACTCTTGATTCGCATAAGTAATGAAATGTAGCATAGGCTTTAGCCTGTGTTGCTATGTTTTGACACAGGCTAAACATATGTTACAGCAAAATGAAAGATGCCCTTTTATCTGCACCTAACGCTCAACTAT
>JAAFHL010000118.1 GCA_013298365.1 Bacteroidota bacterium
ATGGCATCAGAAACCTGTAGCGAAATCGCAGGTACAAGGCTGTGTGGGCTTTCAAGAACCGTTTTGCGGCGACTAATGGCATTGATAGGGTTTTTGCCTGTGAGCATACGATACAGCAAAGCTCCCATAGCGTAGATGTCGGTAGTAGGTCCCCGTTTAGCCTGTTCGTCATACTGCTCCAAGGGGGCATAGCCGGGGGTAAGAATGGCGGTCATGGTTTGGGTAAGCCCTTCTGCGATAAACGCCCTTGCTGCGCCAAAGTCTATGAGATAAGCTGCCCCCTTTTTGTCTATCAAAATATTGGCGGGTTTGATGTCTCTATGAATGATATTAGCCTCGTGAATCTGGGCAAGTGCGATAGCAATTTGTTCAAAATAGGTAAGTGCCTCATTTTGAGAAATGCGATTTTAGGGTTGCTTACGCAAATATTTTTCTAAGTCTTCTGCCGCTACAAAGGGCATGACAAGATAGCCTGTATTATTTTCTTCAAAAAAAGCCGTAACCTCTATAATACTTGGCACTTTTTTGAGCCTGTGTAAGATTTTTGCTTCTTCCAAAAAACGCTGCTTAAACTTATCAAACAAGCCTTTTTCAAGGTTTTGTGTATGCACCTCGTGGCTATTGTGCGCTCGCACGCAATTTCCACTTAGGAAAAACTCTTTGATGACATACAATTCGTTCAAAAAAATATCTTCTGCTTGGTAGGTGATGCCAAAGCCGCCCGAACCTATGACATTCAGGATTTTGTATTTTTTGTCGAGGATTGTGCCAATGGGAAGTTTGTGGTCTTTGTGTTCCATACAAATGTTTATTTGCGGCAAAGATAGTTATTTCTTACAAATATTGTTTTTTATGAGATGAAATATGTATTTTTGTGTCAAAATACCACCTATATGCACAAAAGTAATTTCAGCGATTGGACACTTGACTTGATAGATGAGGCTTTTGGGACAACTCAAATAGACACATCTATTACATTAAATAATTGGTTATCATGTAAATATGAACCAGATGCATATGATAAAAAATATTTATTGCTTCTGCAATCCAAATTGGTTTTGGGGGGAGATGAGTGGAATGAGGTAGAGCTTGAAAATAAATTTATTAGCCCTGTTTTTATGCTTGCGGACTTTGATAATCGCAAATTCGCCTATTTTTTGGAACGAGATATGAAAACGACCATAGGCGAATACGAGATTTCGGGGCGAATAGATGGCATGATAGCTACGGGTTTTCGTAATCCTAAAAAACCTTTTTTTTGTATGAACGAATACAAAAAACAAACAAATCCTGATGGCGACCCCAAAGGGCAGTGTTTGATAGCTATGATGGCTGCTCAAGAAAAAAATGCAAATAACAAGCCGATTTATGGTTGTTATGTAATTGGAAAAGTATGGTGTTTTATCGTATTAGAAGGGAAAGAATATGCTATGAGTAAGTTTTTCAAATCTGATGACGAAGAAATTTTTGATATTTTCCGTATTCTCAAAGGCTTAAAGGCAATTATTGAAGGCTTTATTCAGGAAGATGAAGCCCGTTTACAAAAATAAGTATATTATCTTTTAACAACAAAATATGAAATCATTTGGAAGTTGGGATACACAAGATATACATTTCACCTTTGGTTTAGAAGATGTAGAAATGCTGCCACACTTAGCGGAATGGATGGCATATCAAACCGAAATAGACGAAAAAAATTTGTTAGAATTAGAAACCTTGCGAAAAGACTTACTGTTAATGAGCGAGGCATGGAATGAAGATGAAATGAAAATGCAGTTTATAGCACCACTTTTACGCTTGGTTCATTATGGACAAAAAGGTACTTATAACACCTTTTACCAACGCACTTTATCCGCTACGGTAAATGACATAGAAATGGGGGGAACAGTAGATATGGAAATTGCAAAAGGCTGGACAAAACCTGTCAAACCCTATTTTTTTCTACATGAGTATAAGCAAGAACAAGGCGGTAAAAGTGATGCGAGAGGACAATTATTAGCCGCTATGCTTACAGCACAAGCCTTAAATCAAGATAATAAGCCTGTTTTTGGGGTATATTTAGTGGCAGCAAGCTGGCGTTTTGTGGTGTTGTACGAAAAAGAATATGCCGTTTATCGTTTAGATGCTACGAAAACAGCAGATTTGTTGCAAATTTTTTGTATGTTGCAATGGATAAAACAATGGATTCATACAGAACTTCAAATAACGTAAATTTGTCCTAACATAAAACACAATATTATGCACAAAAGTAATTTCAGCGATTGGACACTGGACTTGATAGATGAGGCTTTTGGGACAACCCAATTAGAGACCTCTATTACTTTAAACAAATGGCTATCATGCAAATATGAGGCAACTGAGCATGAACGCATAAGTTTATTGCACCTGCAATCTAAACTATTGATTGGCGGGGACAATTGGAATGAGGTGGAATTGGAGAATAAATTTATTAGCCCGGTATTTATGATTGCTGATTTTGATAGCCGAAAGTTTGCCTATTTTCTCGAAAGAGATATGAAAACTACTATAGGCGAACACGAGATTTCGGGACGAATAGATGGCATGATTGCAACAGGTTTTCGTAACCCGAAAAAGCCCTTTTTCTGCTTAAATGAGTATAAAAAACAAAGAGACCCTGATGGAGAACCACAAGGACAGTGTCTTATTGCGATGCTTGCGGCACAAACGAAAAATGCCAATAATAAGCCCGTATATGGCTGCTTTATTATTGGGAAATTTTGGAGATTTATGATATTAGAAGATAAAAACTATGCAATGAGCGAATTTTACTTAGCAGATGGCGAATCTATTTTCGATATTTTCCGCATTCTCAAAGGCTTAAAGGCAATTATTGAAGGCTTTATTTTGGAAGATGAAGCCCTTTTACAAAAGTAAATAGCGCACACTACGCTGACAGGACTACTAAAAAAACATGGACGTTTCAGAACATCTACAATTCAAACTAAAGATTATGCCTGATGAGCCTGGCGTATATCGTTATTTTGACAAAAAGGGAAAACTATTATATATCGGTAAGGCGAAATCGCTCAAAAAGCGGGTTTCGAGCTATTTTGTGGGTATAAACAAACATTCTTATCGGATTCAACATTTGGTGGAAAATATCCACGACATAGAATATACGGTTACAAATACGGAAATTGAGGCGTTGGCATTGGAAAATAACCTCATCAAACAGTACCTGCCCAAGTACAATATTTTGCTCAAAGATGGCAAAACCTATCCTTTTATATGTATCACAAATGAGCGTTTTCCTCGTGTGTTTTCGGTACGCCAAAAAACGGAGGCAAATGCCCAATATTTTGGTCCCTATGTGAATCCTGGTGCAATGTACACGATTTTGGAGTTGGTACATGGTTATATCAAACTGCGAAATTGTAGTTTTAACCTTTCGGAGGAGAATATTTTAGCAGGAAAATTTAAAATTTGCCTCGAATATCAGGTTGGAAATTGCGCTGCGCCTTGTGTAGGTTTGCAAAAGGAAGACGAATATAATAAAGGAATTGAATATATTCGGCATATTTTGAAAGGAAATCTTGCGCCTGTGTTGGACAATTTGGAGGCAAAGATGCAAGAATCGGCGGCAAATTGGGAGTTTGAAAAGGCGGAATTGTACCGCAAAAAAATGGAGCAGGTGGTGGCATATCGCAAAAAAAACACGATTGTCTCCGAAAAATTGGGCGATTTGGAGGTTTTGACCATTCTCTCCGAAGAAGGTTTGGCGATTGTCAATCATTTCAAAGTGCATAATGGCAGCATCATTGCGACGCATACTTTTGAGTTTAGTAGCAAAATGGAGGAAAGCGATGCGGAAATTTTGGCGGCGGCTTTGCATCAACTTCGCATAGAAACAAATGAGATTTATCCTGAAATTGTTATAAATGTCGAAATAGTAGATGATTTTTTGAAGGAAATTTATACTTTTACCTTGCCCAAAATTGGCGACAAAAAGCATTTGATGAACCTTTCCCTCAAAAATTGCCAAAGTCTGATTGCAGAAAAATTGTACTCGCAAAATTTTCGGGAGAAAAAAACACCCAATATCATTATGATGGAAGAATTGCAGAAAGTCTTGCATCTCAAAGAGTTACCCGACCATATTGAGTGTTTTGACAACTCGAATTTTCAAGGCAGTTTTCCTGTTTCGTCCATTGTTGTGTTCAAAAATGGCAAAGCCTCCAAAAGAGATTATCGCCATTTTAATGTAAAAACAGTAGAAGGTCCGAATGATTTTGCCACCATGGAGGAAGCCGTTGAACGGCGATATACAAGACAATTAGCAGAAAATCAGCCACTTCCCAAGCTCATTATTATAGATGGGGGAAAAGGACAACTTGGGGCAGCCGCAAAATCTTTGGAGAAACTGCAACTTTTGGACAAAATTCCGATGGTGGGCATTGCCAAGCGTTTGGAGGAAATTTATTCCGTAGGCGACCCGATTCCTTTGCATATAGACAAAAAAAGTGCTGCCCTTATTTTGATACAAAGATGCAGAGATGAGGCGCACAGATTTGGTATCACTTTTCACAGAGACAAACGTAGCAAGGGTATCAATCAACGTACACATCTTGTTGAAATTGAAGGAATTGGTGAGAGTACGGCAAATACTTTACTAACACATTTTAAGTCTGTAAAAAAAATAAAAGCCGCCACAGAAGAAGAACTTGCTACCGTTGTGGGCAAACATAAAGCGAAAATCGTGAAAGCGGCGATAGAAAATGGAGAGGTATAGCAGGCGCAGATTTTCGCAGATAAAAGCCCTAATTTGCATAAATCTGCGTGGTCGTTGAGCTGGACTCTGCTGAGCTTGCCGAAGTATCGAAACGTTCTTTATCTGCGTTTATCTGCGAGAACCTAAACCGTTACGAAAAAATATCGTAATTTTGCCCATTCTATTTTCTTATACAATGATTAACAAGATTTTACCATTAACAATGTTGCTAACGGTAGCAGCACTTTTTTCTTGCAAACAGATGCAAAAAGCGAATAATCACACCAATCATCCTGTGGTTTCCCATACAGAATGGTCAAAAAATGCGAATATTTATGAGGTAAATATTCGACAATACACACAAGAAGGCACTTTTCGGGCTTTTGAAAAGCATATTCCTCGTCTTAAAGACATGGGCGTTGATATTCTGTGGCTCATGCCGATTCACCCGATTGGGGCAAAAAACAGAAAAGGAAGCATGGGCAGCCATTATTCTGTACAAGATTATTTGAAGGTAAATCCCGATTACGGCACACTCGAAGATTTTAAACATTTGGTAGATGCTGCACACAAAGCGGGTATGCACTTGATTATTGATTGGGTGGCAAATCACACCGCTTTTGACCACCCTTGGACTATATCGAACAAAGATTGGTATGTTTTGAATGAAAAAGGTGAGCCAAAACCGCCCGTTGATGATTGGACAGATGTGGCAGATTTGAATTATGACAAGCCTGAAATGCGTCAAGAAATGATTGATGCGCTAAAATTTTGGATACAACAAGCAAATATTGATGGCTATCGTTGTGATGTGGCGGATATGGTGCCTACAAGTTTTTGGAACGAGGCAAAAGCAGCATTGGATTCGTTGGGAAAACCGATTTTTATGTTGGCAGAAGCGGAAAATCCTGAACTTCACCCACAGGCATTTGACATGAATTATGCTTGGGAATTGCACCATATAATGAACGACATTTGTAAAGGCAACAAAAATGCAAAGGCAATTGATGAATATTATGCAGAAAAGGCAAAACGCTTTACGCCTTCGGTGTATCGTATGAATTTCACCTCAAACCATGACGAAAATTCTTGGAATGGAACGGAATATGAGCGCATGAAAAGCGCAGAAGCGGTGCGTTGTATGGGCGTTTTTGCGGCAACTGTGCCAGGTATGTTGCTCATTTACAATGGACAAGAAGATTCTCTTGCCCGTAGATTAAAGTTTTTTGACAAAGATGCGATGAGATGGGGACATTTTCCTTTGGGTACATATTATAAGACCTTATTAACCACCAAGAAAAATAATCCTGCTCTGTGGAACGGCGATTTTGGCGGCGAACTGAAACGGATTCATACAGACAAAGATGAGAAAATTTATGCTTTTTCTCGCACAAAAGGCGACCATTCTGTGATTATCATTCTAAATATGAGTCCTGACAATCAAGAAGTTAAAATAACTGTACCTGAAATTAATGCAGAAGTTCACGAAATTTTCAGCAAAGAAAAAGTGAATCTTAGTACAGGCAAAGACTATTCGCTTCATGCGTGGGAATATCGTGTGTATGAAAAATAAGTTTGAATTTCTCGCAGATAAACGGAGATTGAACCGCAGATTTTCGCTAATATTTCTTAATCTGTGTAAATCTGCGTCTTTGAATTTGCGAAAATCTGCGAGAAATTCCGCATCTAAATAAATACTTTTCATCAATAAAATCATGTATATCCAGAAAGTTATTATCGAAAATATACGTTCTATCTCACATTTTGAGATGGATTTTCCGAATCCTGCGGGCTGGCATGTGCTGATTGGGGATAATGGGACAGGGAAAACTACGATTTTACGAGCGATTGGAGCAGCTTTAATTGGAGATATTTATGCTAATGATGAATCGTCATGGATAAAAATGAATGAGAAAAAAGGAGAAACTATATTAAATTTTGAAGACAAAAACGATAATCGTAGTTTTGTTATTTATCAAACATCTGACGAAACACTTTCAACTTTTGTTTTTCCAGCACATCATCAAGTTTTCTCCGCAGGTTATGGCTCTCTTAGAATTGCGCAAGAAAATGGCATAATAGAAGATATTAAGCCTAAAAAATTCCCTCAAATATTGGCGCATGAAACTTTATTAGGAGAAAAAAACACGTTAATGAGTGCGGAACTTTGGCTAAAAGATTTGCAATACGCTGTTTTTGAGGGAGATAGCGAACACGTATTAGCGCAGAAATTATTAGACTTAATCGTTAGCATTATAAGCGAAAGCAATTTGCTTCCTTATAATGTAAAAATGGAAAAAGTAGGGAGAAAGGGCATTTTATTTCGCAATGAAGAAGGGACTTTGCTTAATTTACGACAATTAAGTGATGGGTTTCGTTCCATTTTAAACATAACCATTGATTTAATTTACAGAATGGTAGGTTTTTATGGAGAAAATGAAGTGATAAAAGCCTTTGACAATCCCCCCAAAATATGTTCTTTGAGTGGCGTTATCCTCATAGACGAAATAGACGCACATCTACACCCTACATGGCAAACCCGTATAGGTCAATGGTTTACGCAATATTTTCCTAATATTCAATTTATTGTAACCACACATAGCCCTTTGGTGTGTCGTGCTTGCGAAAAGGGCAGTATTTGGCGACTTGCTGCGCCTGATAGCGAGATTCCTTCGGGCGAAATTGTAGGAACAGAAAGAGATAGGCTGATTTATGGCAATATTTTAGATGCATACAGTACGGAGGCTTTTGGAAAATCGCCTGTGCGTTCCGAAAAGTCGAATGAGATGTTAAAACGTTTAACAAAATTAAATATGCGTACAGCCTTTGGTAAGATTACCCCAGAAGAAGAAAAAGAACGCCAAACCCTTCAACAAATATTCAGAACAGATGTTACCATTGAATAACAAAACATTAGCAGAAAAGGAGAGAATAGCTTTAGAGAAATTGCAAAATAAAGTAAATGACTTACCTGTTTTTGCAGAAAAAGTAAAAAAAGCACAATCTTTATGGGATAATAAAAATACAAAAGTATTTAAAGCTATTAAACAAATGCTTACAGAAATGTGTGTAGGCAACGGATTTTGTAACTATTGCGAAGGGAATAAAGCAACTGATATAGAACATATTTATCCTAAATCTTTTTTCCCTGAATATACTTTTGAATGGGAAAATTATCTTTTGGCTTGTGGACAATGTAATCAAGATAAATTAGATAAGTGTTTTGTTATAGATGAAACAGGTGAAATTCATGTAACCAAACGAGGACAAGAACCTATCTATAAAACTATCGCATTTATCAATCCTAGAAAAGAAAATCCTTATGACTTTTTATGGTTAGATTTATCCACAGGAATGTTTGATGTAATTGATGATTTACCTATAATAGACAAACATAAAGCTGAAAAAACCATAGAAATCTTGAAGTTAGATAAGTTTGCAGATGAGCGAAAATCTGTAGCAAGAGACTATATGAACGAAATGGCGAGATTAGTCAGAATTATGCAAGCTACTGATGTTGATTATATAAGGCGGGAAGTGCAGGAAGATGAAAAAAGTAAAATTGATGAGAATTTGGAATTGCTACAAGTAAAGGAATTTATAAAACAATCTGTAAAACAATACATACAAAAACATAGACATCCATCTGTTTGGTATGCTATCAAAACGATTGAACGTAAAATTAGCCCAAAGTGGCAAAATATTTTTGCATTCATTCCCGAAGCCTTAACTTGGTAAGAAACAGTTGAAAAATAACTTATTAGAATTGCCGTTTCGGTTTCACTCACTTTGAGTATGCTCAACGCAACGCAATAATGCCCAAAACAGATTTTTCACAAAAAATATTAACAAATTCTTTTGATTTGTTCCTAATAAGCAACCTCTTTTATGTGATAGACAGTTTGTGGTAGGTTTGCCAAAAAGTTTTTATTCGCAAAAACAAGTATAGAAACGGGCGAATTTACTTTGCTGATAAGGCAAAAAGTATATTCTCTTTTAAACCTTGCTGTTAAATGAATATTTTTAAATACCCTTGCACCAAATTCAGCAATAAGGGGCGTAGGGATTTTTTGATTTTCAACAAAGCCTCCTGAGAGCCAAAATAAATCGGGACTTAATTCATGAAAGACCGATATATTAAACGAAGCATGGTTTTTTAACAGATTTCTATCTTTTATTTTATCTGCATGTGCCATTTTTGTTTGATTTAAGCCTAATAAATCTATGGTTTTTCCTTTGTAACTAAAAGCTGTGCCGCCTGCAAGATAAACCCCCTGAGAAGGGAGCGAAGGTAAATCCGCAAAAAACAGCGTTAATTTTTCTCCATTTTCTCGACCTGTTTTTGCAATAAGCCATTCATGACTAATTGGCGTTTTGTGTAGAAAATAAAAACTTCGAAAAGAATATAGCGAAGTGCCTAATACAAGGATAATTAAGCCTATAAGCCCTTTTCGATTGAATGACAACCTATTAAATAGTCCCGAAATGAAAGGTATCAGTAGTAATAGTGGTACAAAGGGCTGTATGAAGCGAAAATACCCAAAATGGTCTCCCCCTGTATAAAGTGGGATACAAAAACTATATAGGAGAATGGCAACAAGGTAAATGAACGAAAAATATTCTTTCAAACGTAATAAAAGGGTTTTCTTGGCATATATTATCTGTATAATTCCATATATTGTGCTTGAGCTTAAACTCACAAACATAAAAGGATATGCCTGAAAATACGCTATCAGATACCAAATACCATTTTTGAAGTTATCTATTTTACTTGTTGAAACTTTGGCATAATAGGTATTAGGTAGCGGGTAGTGAAAATAAGAGATTCTCCACAAGATGATAGTTGTCAAACAAAGCCCAAAAACAAGGCTTAGTTGAGTTGTGAGTAGCAGACTTCTATATAAATTTTGAAAAAGTAGATATTCTTTGAGTGTGCAAAAAACGATAAAGATAGGCACATATAATATAGCTTCTGGACGGCAGATGAGGAGTAAAATGATGATAAAGCTATATAAAAGGTATTGTTTTGGGCGACTGCAACTCGCATCATATTGCGCAACTTGCAAAAAACTAAGTATCAATAAAGAACTCCATAAGCCTGTTTCCATCAATGCCCATACAGCCCAATCAATATAACCTGGCAATACGGCAATTAAGCCCAAAAATAAAAAAGTAGCATGAGAAAAGGGTTTTACTTTTTCTGCAAAGTTATCTAAGAAAACCGACAACTTATACAGCGTATAACTAACGATGAATAGATTGAATATTAGCAAAAGGGTTTCAGGATATCTACTTATTTTAAAAAATAAAGCACCTAATAATGTCCATAACAAAGAGGTAAATCCTTCTACTTTTTCGCCACCTATCTCATAAACAAAACCCTGCCCTTCTGCTAAGTGCTTCATATAGACCATATAAATATTAGCATCATCTATTCCTATACAAGATTTTTCGTTGATAAACCAAGCTAAGGCACTTAACCCTGTAACATAAGCAAATATCCCCAAAAAACGCTTGTTAATGTATTTTAGTATCATTATTGTCTTTATTTGAGATGCTTTTTACAAGCATATTGTTTTGTATTAAAAAAAACAAATAACTGCATGCAAGAATTGAGATAGGATAAAATACGATATGAAACCTATCTCCTTGCCAAAAAGAAATACCTGAAGTCAGGATAAGATAGCATGTTATCCCAAGGCTAATTAATAGCAAAAAATCTATTTTTTTGATATAAAATAAGAGCAGTAAGCAAGCACAAAAAACAGCAAATACATACAACTTATTTTGTAAAGCGGAAATGTAGTACAAAACATCATAACATTTTTGATGAAAAGCGTCATGATGAAATTTTTTTAATACATAAAAGCTGCTACTTCCTTCTAAGGTATTATCTATTATATTATAACTGTATTCAATCATCACATTTTTGAGGTTATGGCTTAGTTGATATGTAGCATCTTGATGCGCAATATTGCTTCGTTCTTGCCACGATAAGCTATCAGAATACTGATGCCTAATTTCCTGTTCTGCTACGCAGCTACGATTATTTGTTTTTGCAGATGCTTTTGCACCAAGATAATAGTACCAAGTAATTTTGTCTATATAAGAAAGCGTGAAATTTCCATATACTTGATATATACTAAAACATTGCACCATAATCAGCAGCCAAGAAACCATAAAAGGGATATTTATCCAAGCAGTATATATATTTTTTCGAACTAAATATATTATCAAAATAATATTGGCAATTATCGCAAAATACATAATGCCCGGTCTAATCAAAATTACAAAATTTAAGCTACTAAGTGCAATGAAAAGGTATTTTACAGATTGATTTTGCAGAAATTTTAGCATAAAGTAACTCATCAGCATCAAAAAAAAGTACTTAGCGTTTCTGTCATTACCAAAAATAAATTGCTAACACTTCCAATACTAAAAAGATAAACAAGCGACAAATAGTAGGAGGTTTTTGAAGATAAAAACAGGCTTAATGTTTTATATAATAACAAAATGGTTGCAAGCCAAGCGACAGTATTCAAACATATACTAAATATAATATATTGATTATTAGACACTTTTTCTAAAAAAAGTTTAGGGAGTCCTAGCAATAATGCGATACCGATAGGTCTTGTAGGATGTGGACAAGCATGGTCATACAGCATATTTGCAGCATCTATATAATTGTGTGCATCAGATAATAAATAGGTATCGTCAAAAATACATGAAGCATAACCTAAAAAAAAGCTAAAGCATAAAAGGAAAAATATCGCAATAATAATAAGGCGGAAATAATGACGCATTTTTTTCGCTAAATTGAATGTAAATAATGTGAATGAGGAGCGAGTAAAAGATTATGTCTTTCTCCTAAAAAAGTTTTCAAATATGCTTGAAATGAA
>JAAFHL010000012.1 GCA_013298365.1 Bacteroidota bacterium
GGAAGGAAATTTATTACCATTTACAATTTTTCACATAATGAATAAACTTTATCAATTACTGCTCATCTTGCTTTTATGCGGCAATACACTTTTTGCCCAAAACAATGTGGGAATAGGCACAAACACGCCTAATCCCAGTTCGGTCTTAGATTTGACAGCTACGGACAAAGGCTTACTTGTGCCACGTATGACCGTAGCACAGATGAATGCAATTGCCGCACCTGCGCCAGGCTTGTTAGTGTTTATTCAAGACAGTATGTCCTTTGCCTATTATGATGGCACAGCAGCTACTTGGATGTATTTGCCAGACAAAGATTGGAAAATTGTGGGCAATACACAACACTCTATTCCCGCAAGTGTAGGAATAGGAACAGCTACGCCTTTGGCAACCTTGCATATAAACGGAACAGTTCGTTTTCAAGGGCTTGCTACAAGTGCTACCGTAAATGACATTATTGTGAGAGACCCTGCAACGGGTGAACTCTATTGGCGCAGCTTGGGAACAGATGTTTGGGACGGCGACAATCAAACCCTTTCAACAGGTCCTTTGCCAAATACTTTGAACATCTCTGGTGGAAACAGCGTTACTGTGGATACGGACCCCACAAATGACTTCAATACAGCCTTAAGTTTTGACCCGATTACAGGCATTTTGTCTATTACAGATGCAAATGGCACACTTACCACAAACATCAATGTACTGAATAATATCGTAGCAGGTGCAGGCTTGACGGGTACGATTGCCGCAGGTACAATCACCTTAGATGCACAAGCGCAAAATGGCTTGTATGTAGATCCTGTGGCAGATGCCATAAAATTAGGTGGACCTTTGGTAGAAAATACAACAATTACCAACAATGCTTTCGATTTGAATGTAAATTTGAATGGTGGAGGTGCATTTAATGTGCAAAATAATGGAACGCCTTTGGTACACGTTGAAAATCAAGCAGGTGGACGTGTAGGGATTGGTACAAATACCATTTCTTCGCCTAATGCCTTGTTAGAAATGGTTTCAGCAAGTAAGGGGATTTTAGTGCCTGAAATGAGCAGTGCAACCATGTATGCCTTGCCTGTAACAGCCCCTGCCGATTTGGGGATTATGATTTTTAACACAGACAGAAGTGTGCATATGTACTGGAATGGAACATGTTGGCTGCCTGTGGGGGTTACGATTTGTACCGATTTTACGGTAGATTGTGGTTCAGGAACGGGCTGTATTTATACAAGTTCTGCTTCTAATCAGGTGTTTGACTTTATTGTAACTTTGGGACCACCACCGAATGTGGCTGTTCCTGTGATTATTGCTACGGCAGGTATTCCACAAGGCGTAACAGTGAATTTTTCAGCAACCTCTGTTGTGCCAACTGATACTGTTCAAGTAACGATTACAGGCTCAAACAATGCAGTACCAGGTACTTATAACTTGACATTTTTGGCAATGTTCGGTCCCTTGGTTTCTACTTGTAATTATACCTTAAATATCTATCCTGGCGGAATTACTTTGGGAGATACCGCAGCGATTGTAAACGAAATTGATGCGTATCAAAATTCAACAACTGACACTACCTTGCTTTCCATTGATTTTAGTCAAGGCGGTTGTAATACTTGTAATAATGCCACGATTTCATTTGCAAACTTGCCAGTAGGCGTAACGGCAGCCGCTTCTCCTAATACCATCAATGGCGGTTTAGGTTCTTCGGTTTTGACCTTTACGGCAACTTCTGCGGCAGTTGTGGGCGTATATGACATTATTATTCAAATCAACTGTAATGGTCAGATTATTCCGATTAGTTATCAAGTAATTGTAGATACTTCGGTTATCAATATTGCCGCAAATGTCAATAACTACGATTTGTATTTAGATGCGCAAACGCCATCAAATCCGATAACTTTGATTTCTAATGTATTGCCAAATGTGATTGTCTTTTCACCCTCAACCGCAAATCCTGCCTATAATACAGGCGCATTCCCATCGGGTTCTTATATCTTGATAAATGTGGCTTGTGGCGGTATGATTTTGGGACATGGTGGAAATGGTGGGGCAGGGGATAACAACATTGTTGTGCCAAACTGCTTTAATATCAATGGTACACCTGGTGGACCTGCTTTGGAAGTGAATACAACGGGCGTTATTGTGAATGTACAGTCGAGCTGTGGAGGCTTGATTGGCGGCGGCGGTGGCGGCGGCGGTGGTGGAGACGATATGGTGTATTCTTCTCCCGCTCTTTGCGCAGGGCTACGTACTGGCGGTGGTGGAGGTGGTGGCGCAGGAAATGGCTTGCCAGGACTTCCGCCTGGTGGTGGCTGTACCATGAATGGTACTGGCGGTGTAATTACCCCTTTGCCTGCAAATGGAAATGGGGGAAATGGCGGCTGTCATGTAAGTTGTCAGTTTTGTATTCCGTTCTTGGGCTGTTTCAATTTTGATGGCGATGCAGGTTTTGGGGGAAATGGCGGTGCTTACGGTTTCCCTGGTCAAAATGGAACAGATGCAAACTGTACAGGTGATGTGATTACTTGTGGTATCACGCCTGGTACAACAGGTTGTGGACCAGGTTCTGGCGGCGGCGCAGGGCAAGCGATTATTACCAACAACTTTGCCGTAAATATAGGTGGAACCATTATCAGCCCTAATACAAGTGCAAATCCTGCGTATATCACAGGTTCGGCTACCCCACTTTACAATGGTACGCCACTACCTGGACTTGCAGGTCCTGTTCAACCTTAATTTTTTGCAATATGACACATCAAAAATATAGCATATTCTTTTTTCTTGCTTGTATTGCAACATCTGCGTTTTCGCAAGCCTTATTCAACAACAATGGGGCAAATATTGTGTTGAAGCCAGGTGCTTTAGTTGTGGTAAAAACAAATTCTGTGGACAATATGGCGGGCAATATCAATATTGAAAATACTGCGCAATTTGTGATAGAACAGGATTTGATAAATAATGCTACGACCAGAAACGCAGGTTATTACCAAGTACAGCGGGATTTTATCAATAATGGAACTGCGACAGGCTTCAATACAAATACAGGTTTGTATGAGGTTTGGCGGAATTGGGAAAATAATAGCATTTTTACGGCACATCAATCTTCGACACGTCTCAACGGGCTTGCACCTCAATTGATTACGGGTACACAGGTTACCAATTTCTATAATCTTTCCTTAGAAAATGCTACCACAAAAACGCAAACGCTTAATGCTTTTACCACAAACTTCTTGAACCTCAACGATTGTGAATTGGCAACAGACGTTTTCAGAATGTCAGTAACAAATCCTTCAGTTGCCTCGATTCAACGCACTTCGGGTTTTGTGAGTAGTTTGGGAAATGGACAACTTGAACGCTATATGAATACGGTAGATTATTATTTGTTTCCCGTAGGTTCGAGTCTAGGTACTACACGTTATCGCCCAATATCATTGCAACCTGCAAATGCAAACATCAACAATCATTTTGGGGTGCGCTTTGCAAATGTAGATGCAACCACAGAAGGCTATAATATTGGCACAAGAGAGGCTGAAATTTGTGCGATAAATCCTGATTTTTATCATAGAATTTATCGTAATTCAGGAACAGCAAGTGTTGATATCATCATGTGTTATGACCCTGCAACCGATGCTTTTTGGGAAACGGCAGCACATTGGCAAAATGTGCCGCAATGGGAAAAAGTTCCTTCGAGTATCTTGGGGACAAATGCAGGTTTTTCTACGGTTTCTTGGAATCAGTGGAGCAATTTTCTTACGCCTTCTTTTGTTTTGGCAAACTTAAATCCGATTATTGATACATCAAGTATCAAAATTACACCTGAATATTGTGGTCCTAATGGACAAATTTCGGGCATTGTGATTGTCAATGATTTGGCAGGAAGCACTTATACTTGGACAAATGCAGCAGGAAATACGGTGGGAAATGACCCTACTTTTCTTTCAGGTTTGACAACAGGTTTTTATACTTTGACGGTAAATAAGCCCACAGGTTGTTCGGCAAGCATGACCTTTTTTGTGTCTTTTGTGCCTACTTTCACGCATACAATCACAGGTACAGATGTCAAATGTTTTGGACAAAATAATGGACGTGTTGATGTACAGGTTTTTGGTGGATATAATCCATATAGTTATAGTTGGTCAAATGGAGCTACTACACAAGATGTGAATGGCTTAGATGTGGGTATATATTATGTCGCAATCACAGATGGAAAAGGTTGTCAGCAAATAGATTCGGTTGTCATTAGTCAGCCTACGCAGTTGTTGGTAGAAACAGATTTCACGCCTGAAACCTGCGAACAAGTAAATGGAACAGCAAGCGTTAGCGTTTCGGGTTCGTTACCGCCTTACACCTATACTTGGAGTACAACGCCGCCACAATACACGTCAAGTATTAGTAGTTTGGCTGCAAGTGTTTACAATGTAAGTGTTGTAGATGCTAAGGGCTGTAAGGTGAGCAAAAATATTGGAGTAAACAATATCGCTACCCCCGAAGCTTTATTTATCGCAGATGCAGACATCAATGTCGAAATCATTGTTTCTGATGCGACCATTCAATTTACCAATCAATCAACGGGTGCAGTCGCATATAGCTGGAATTTTGGTGATGGCGAGCAAAGCAATGCCCGAAATCCAAGACACACCTACTTTGCGCCAGGCGAATATATCGTAACTTTGGTGGTATTCAACAGCGTAGGCTGTCCTTCTACTTACGTTTTGGGACCTTTTATCATTGTACCTGATGGCGCATTATACATTCCAAATGCTTTCACGCCCAATCGTGATGGTAACAATGACGCATTTATGTGCATAGGGCAGGGGATAGATGATTTCAAAATGATTATTTTTGACCGTTGGGGCAAGGAAATTATTACCCTCAATTCGATTGCAGAATCTTGGGACGGCACTTCTAAGGGGCAACCCGCACCCGAAGGCGTTTATACTTTTGTGCTAAATGCACGGCTCAACAATGGCGATTCTTTTAAAAGAGGAGGGACAATTACTTTATTGAGATAAGTTTTCACACATAAAAAAAGCTGTCCAAGAGAAATTTTGGGCAGCTTTTTGTTTTTATAGGTTCACGCAGATTTTCGCAGATAAAAGTCCTCATTTGCGCAAATCTGCGGTTTAATCTGCGTTCATCTGCGAGAACTAAACGCCTATCTTTTCAAATTATTTATCTCCGATAAATGTATGGTTTTGAAATGTTTATAGATATTTAAAATCAAAGCCAAAGCCACAACCGACTCGGTTGCCGCCAATACAATGACAAACAACGCAGCCATTTGCCCTTCTAACAGCAATTTATCTTGCTGCGAAAAAGCCACAAAATTCACATTTGCCGCATTCAACATCAATTCTATGCCCATCAAAGCCATAATCGTATTTCGGCGGGTAAGAAACAAAAAGATGCCTACCAAAAAGAGAAATAAGCCTAAGAACAAATAATTTTGCATATATTGTAAAAAAAAGACCGCCTTTTGAGGGGCGGTTTTCTCTGCAAGGAGATTTAGAAGTGAACCTTAAAGTAAAATGAAGGACAAATATAAAGTGTTTTTTTGATTTGTCAAAAAAATAAATGGAAAATCAGGGCTTTCTCAAAAAAAATACTTGAATACAAAGGTTAAATTTTACCAAAAAATTCACAAGGTATTCACAAAGAACACAAAGATTTATAGAAAAATAGGCTATTTTGTGTTCTTTGTGCGGGCTTTTTTTTGTGAACATTGTGGTTTTATTTTTTATGAGAAAGCCATTAATGGAAAACTCATGCAAAAAATTCCTTAATAATATAATCAGAAATCAGCCAACCATTTGGCGTAAGGCGAATATGTCCATTTTCCTGAATCATATCCCCATTTTTTAAGAAGGAAAAAATCAAATCTTGGTACTTTTCTAACATATTTACCTGCCATTTTTCCCAAATAAACAAACAATCTATCCCTTCTACCTTCCTTAGTTGTGTTAAAATATATTCATTATATTGTTGTGTGCTGCTAAGGTTTTCCGTTTCTATAATAGCCAAGTTGTTTTCTTTCAATGCAGTGATATATTTAGGATTAGATGCCACATTTGCGATGCGCTGTGTGCCATTATAGGAGTGCGCCGAAGGGCCAATGCCCAAATACGGCTCCCCTTTCCAATAGGCAGAATTATGTTGTGAACGAAAACCTTCTTTTGCATAGTTAGACAATTCATAATGCGCCCAACCTGCATCTGTCAAAACTTTGTCTGCCAACAAAAATTGCTGACTATACGCACTGTCATCAGGCATCAAAATTTCCCCTTTTTTTACTTGATGCGACAACGCTGTTTTCGGTTCTAAGGTAAGCGCATACAAAGACAAATGCTGCACATTGTAGGAAAGCACCTTTTCCAAATGCTGCTGCCACTGTGTTTCGCTCAAATCGGGAATACCAAAAATAAGGTCAAGCGAAATATTGTCATATCCTTTATGTTGATACAAAGTTAGCATTTCGCCAATGTCTATGTGTGCATGTCCTCGATTCATAAGGATTAAATCTTTTTCTCCAAAAGACTGAATACCAATACTTAAACGATTTATGTCTGTCTTTTCATCTGCCCAAGCAGAAGGCGGAAATAAGTCTTCGGGATTTGCTTCCAAGCTAATTTCCTGTAACGTTGCTTGCGAATTTGGAAATACCTCATACACCGTTTCTATCAAGCTTTGGATTTGCTTGGGCGAAAAAACAGATGGCGTTCCTCCCCCAAAATATAAAGTTGTGAGCTTTGTATCTGGGGCAAAAAAATCTTTTTGCAGGCGAATTTCTTTTTGCAAAGCCTCAAACATCTGCGAAACCAAGCGAAAAGAAGTACTAAAATGAAAATCGCAATAGCTACACGCCTTGCGACAAAAAGGAATATGTATGTAAATGCCTGCCATTTTTGTCTTTATTGTGTTGCAAAGATAGCTGTTTTGCTTTGCTAAAAAAAATGGATTTTTGTGCGTAGAAAAAGTATCATACCTTTTGTCAAAATGGATTTTTTATCAAATTAGACAAAAAAATAGGATAGCTTTCTCATAAAAAAATACTTTCATAAAAGGGTTGAGTTTTACTACAAAGTTCACAAGAGGTTCACAAAGAAACCCAAGATTCATCAAAAATAAGCCACTTTACGTTCTTTGTGTGTGCTTTTCTTTGTAAACTTTGTGGTTTTGTTTTTTATGAAAAAGCCATTAAAAAAAGATAAATTGTTTTTTTGTACAAATTTTTTCACTAACTTTGCCGATGTTTTGAGAATTGGAGATTTTCAAAACGGCATTATACATATTTAATTGTATTTTAATCGAAAACTTTTAGTCAGTATTTTAACATTTGGGGATATATTTTATTGTTTTATATTTATCAATCAACCAATTAACCAATCAATTATTTTAAGATGAAGAAATTTATTTTTTCTTTGAGCATGTTTGTGGCTATGTCAGCAGTAGCACAAGGAGGATTTACTGTTAGTACCAATGGTTCAAGTACTGGGCAAAATACACCCCAAAATCCTTATCAATATGATGGGTGCTACAAACAAAAAAATGTACCAGCTCAATTTTCTGAAGAAGATGAGGTTGTTGTTATTCCATCTCGTCAAGTCATGCTTACTCCGCCTTCTTACGAGACAGTTACACAGCGAATTACGGTGCAAGAGGAAGCTACAGAAGAATATTACTCATGTGATTCAGATGGTACATTTAAAAAGTGTACTCGTACTTTGCCTGCTAAGTATGAAAATCTTACATATTCTGTAGAAGTAAAACCTGCAACTTATCAAACATTTCCTGCTGAAATTAAACGCATTAAAGTAAAAAAATTAGTGCGTGCAGGATACATTGCAATTGTACCTTGTGTACAATAAAATAGTAGTATAATTGATAATAATAAGAGTGCATATATCTTGATGGTATATGCACTTTTATTATTACGCCAAACAGTAACTTTATTCGATTCAGTTTGTTTTAGCCCTAAACAAAATACTTTTCACTATGCACCGAATTATCAAATATCGAAAATACCTATTGATTTTCGTCACGATTTTTACTTGTCTTTTTATATACGGGCTAAAAGATTTGTACGTCAGCTTTAGTTTTGACAGCTTTTATCCCAAAACAAGCCCTGAATATATATATTACCATGATTATCGCAATACTTTTTTGGCAGATGACGATTTGATGGAATCGGTTGCGCTGATTTCGCCCAAAGCAGATATTTTTGACAAGGATTTTTTGCAAAAAGTGGATAGCACCTTTGCCAAAATTGGGCGTTTGCAAGGCATAGATTCTATGATTTCAGGTACTCGTTTTTCCTATATAAAAAGGTCAGGCTTGGGCTTCAAAGAAATTCCTTACTTAGTATTTGAAAATGACGAGGATATAGCCCTTTCTCGGGAGAACCTATCGCGAGATTCTGCCATGTTCGGCACGTTTATTACCCGTGATAATAAGGCTTTGTGTGGGCATTTTATGATAGATTCGGCGATTTCCGATAATTGGAAAAGAGATGTTTTGAATCAACAAGTAGATTCTATCTTGGCACAATCGCAACTCAAATTTATTGCTTCGGGCGTGCCTTATATTCGCTCGCAATATGTGGATAAAATTGAAAAGGAAGTAAAATTATTTGTCATTATTGCGGCGGTTTTGCTGGCAATTATGCTCACACTTACGTTTAGAAATTGGGTATTTGTGTTGTTACCGATAGGGACAGTGATGATTGGTGCCATTTGGACGTATGGACTCATGGCAATGACAGGACAGGCGATTAATGTTGTTACTAACTTGCTCATCCCCATTGTATTTGTAGTAGGTGTTTCAGATATTATTCATATTGCGACCAAATATTTGGCGGAACTCAAAAGTGGAAAAGATAGAGAATCGGCAATGTTATGCACTTTAGAAGAAATTGGTTTTGCTACTTTGCTTACGTGTATCACAACTGCGGTAGGTTTTTTGTCTTTGGCAGTTACAGATGTTGCGCCTTTGTATTACTTTGGTTTGTATGGCAGTTTTGGCGTTGTAGGCACGTATCTTGTTTCTATTACGCTCATTCCCAATATTTTAATGAATATTCCTGAAAAATGGATTTTGGGAACAAAATCTATTGAAAGCTCGGAAAAATGGACTCCTTTATTGCTTTTTTTTCATAAAGTATCTACGGGAAAACCCCGTCTTATCATCTCCATTTTTAGCATTATTTTGGTGGTTGCCACCTATTTTACCACACAAATCCCGATGAATATGCACTTATTAGAGGATTTGAGTTGGCGAGACCCCGTTAGAGAATCTATGATTTTCTTTGAAAAAAATCTTTTTGGCGTGCGCCCTTTTGAGTTAGGTATCACCGCAAAAGGCGACAAAAAAGTAACGGATAGAGATGTTTTATTAGAAATTGAAAAAATCCAAAATTGGTTAGATAAAAAGACGGATTTTCAACTTTTTGTTTCACCTGTAACCTTTGTCAAAGGGGCAAATTATGTGGCACATTTCAACCGAGATTCATCACGCATCATTCCTGCTACACAAGGTGAAATAGATGAATTGTTGGATTTTGCAGCCGCTAAAAATGGCGATATATTGCTCAAAAGAGTGATGACGGAGGACAGGAAAATGGCGAGACTTGGGGCAAGAAGTCCGGATTTAGGGGCAGATTTTCACAAAGCCATACGAGATGATTTGACAACGTATATTCAGCAAAATTGTGATACAAAATTGTTCGATTACCATTTTACAGGGCATGGTTTTCTTACGGAAAATAACCTGAAATACATTCGAGATGGCATTTTACAAGGGCTACTTATAGACTTTTTGACCATTGGTTTGATTATGGGTTTGATGTATAAAAGTTTTAGAATGATGTTGTTAAGCATGATTCCAAATATTATTCCGCTTTTGGTAACGGCAGGCGTTATGGGGCTTTTTAATATCACCCTCACAACTTCGGCAGCCGTTGTATTTGTAGTCGTTTTTGGTATTGCAGTAGATGATACCATTCATTTTATGACACATTATAAAATAGAACTCAAAAAAGGACTTCTGCCCGAAGATGCATTACGAGAAACCATGTTAGGTACAGGAAAAGCCATGATTTTGACTTCTATTGTGCTGTTAAGCGGATTTTGCACTTTGCTTACTTCTACTTTTGGCGGAACATTTACCATCGGTTTATTTAGCTTGATTACCATTATTTTTGCTGTTTTTAGCGATTTGTTTTTAGCACCTTTGCTGCTTAAATATTTTGGACCAAAGGAATAAGATTTTTCTGATACTAACGCATTGTGTGGCTGTAGTAAAAGCAGGTAGAAATATGTACAAACACCCATATTTTATCCATTTTTCGTGTTTGCACGAAAAAATAGGGTTGGACGTAGGGGCAATTATCTTCTTTCTACCGATATTTTGTCGCTTGTCATTGAGCTGTAGTTGAAATGTACGACAAGCCGCCACACAATCTGTTAGCATTAGAAATATTTAAATCCGCCCTTTTTCCGTTACAGGAGCAAGTATTTTTCAATATTTATTTGCTCAATTCTAATCTTTATCGTAATATTGCAATCTCAATATAAACTTATGGGTGTTACCAAGACAGAAAATTTTACAGACAAACAAAATGCTATTGCAACACTTGCTAAAGCGTTGGGACACCCTGCAAGGGTTGCCATTATTGACTATTTGCTGCAAGTAGATGCTTGCATTTGCGGCGATATTGTAAACGAATTGCCATTGGCACAGCCGACTGTTTCGCAACATTTGAAGGAACTAAAAAATGCAGGACTAATTAAAGGTAATATTGAAGGAAATACAATTTGTTATTGTATTGATGAACACGCACTTGACAAACTGCAAAGCTATTTTGCAAACATTTCAGCCAAATTAGACAAAAAGAAACAAAATTGTTGCTAAGGCACGAGTGAAAAATAAAATAACCATTCTGCAAGAAACCAGGAAAGCTAAGTAATTCAGTATCAGTTTTCTGGATTCTTACAGAATGGACAACCTTAACAAGTTATTTTTCACTCGTTGCTAACTCCATACATAAATATCAAAATGAAATTATCACAACTCAAACAACATTTAAGCACTGCCGAAGCAGTGAATTTTGAACTTCAAAATGGAACTTCTGTTCCCGAACATTTCCACGTTACAGAAGTGGGCGTAGTAAGCAAGCACTTTATTGACTGTGGTGGGAAAATCAGAAATGAGAAAGTGGCAAACTTTCAATTGTGGGACGCAAACGATTTTGAACATCGCTTGAAACCTACAAAATTGCTCAATATCATAAAACTTTCAGAAGAAAGATTGGGAATGGAAGATTTAGAAATTGAAGTGGAATATCAAGCCGAAACCATCGGGAAATATGACTTAGCTTTTAATGGGAAAAACTTTGTGCTTGTTTCAAAACAAACCGCTTGTTTGGCTCAAGATGCTTGTGGAGTCCCACAAGAAAAGCTGAAAGTAAATTTAGCAACAATTACCCCTCAAAATGCCTGCAAACCTGGTAGTGGATGCTGCTAATTGAATGTATGAAAAAATACCTTGCGGAAATATTAGGAACTTTTGCGATACTTTTTTGCGGGACGGGGGCAATCATTATTAATCAACAAACGAATGGCGCAATTACGCACGTGGGTATTGCCATAACCTTTGGGCTGATTGTCATGGCAATGATTTACGCTTTGGGAAATATTTCTGGCGCACATTTTAATCCTGCCGTTACGATTGCTTTTGCACTTTCCAAAAAATTGGACGCAAAACAAGTTCTACCTTATATCATAAGTCAATTAGTAGGGGCATTTTTGGCAAGTCTTGTGCTTAAATTTTTGTTTCCAACAAATGAGTTTTTGGGTGCTACCCTTCCATCAGGTACAGCATTACAATCATTTATTCTAGAGTGTATCCTTACGTTTTTTCTCATGCTTGTAATCATAAATGTGGCAACCGGAAGTAAAGAGCAAGGAATGTTTGCAGGGCTTGCGATTGGCTCAACGGTATTATTAGAAGCAATGTTTGCGGGACCAATTTGCGGAGCAAGTATGAATCCTGCACGCTCAATTGCGCCCGCAGTTGTAAGTGGACACACAGAGCATTTGTGGGTTTATATTTTCGCAACCATTTTAGGTGCAGCATTAGCCATTCCGACTTGGCAATTTTTAACGCAAAAAGACAAATCATAAACATGAAAATTGCATTATTTAGCGATATACACGCTAACCTTCCTGCATTAGAAGCATTTTTCAAAGACCTTGAAACGACAAAACCTGATGCAGTTTATTGTTTGGGGGACTTGGTAGGCTACAACATTTGGCCAAACGAAGTAATAAATGAAATTAGAAAACGAAACATTCCCACGATTGCAGGAAATTATGATTTTGGGGTGGGAAGAAACTCGGACGACTGTGGTTGTGCTTACAAAACAGACGAAGAAAAAGCAATGGGGGGGCAATCTATTGCTTTGACAAATCAATTGGTAAAACCTGAAGAACGCCAATATTTGCGCACGCTTCCTGCACATATACAAGTGGAATATCAACTTAACAACGCCACTTTGTTTTTACTGATGGTTCATGGTAGCCCCCGAAAAATTAACGAATATTTATTTGAAGACCGTGACGAAAAAAGTATGCTTCGTATATTGGAAGATTCTCATGCAGACCTTCTGTTTTTTGGGCATACACACAAACCCTATCACCGTATTTTTGAATACAAAAAAGACGGACAAAAAGCCTTTCGACATGCTATCAATTTGGGTTCAATTGGCAAACCAAAAGACGGAGACCCAAGAGCTTGTTATGTAATGATTACGCTATATGACAACAGTAGCAAGTTTGACAAAGACAGTATAAAAATTGAATTTATTCGAGTAGTATATGAGGTAGAAAAAGCAGCGAAGGCAGTTGAGGAAAGTATTTTGCCAAATGCGTATGCCGAAATGTTACGAAAAGCTTTTTAATGATTCGCAGATTCAATCAATTCTGACAATCATGTTAGCAAACAGCGTTGGGCAAAATTTTCAGATTGTACCCTGTCAGGGTTTAACCCTGACAGGGTTTGATTTTTTTATTATGTTTTTTTATGCGAAATTATGGTTATAAGTTCCTGTCGATTTGCGATGTCGTTATCAAATTTTATTTACAGCAAGAAAAAATATATACATTTCAAACAAAAAAAGCATTAATTTTATATTCGCAATTTAATTATTCTTTAAAATATGAAAGTCAAGTCAATTTTGTTCCTATTTCTTGGGTTATGCTTCACTTGTTTGGGTCAAGAAAATCTGAGTTATCAAAAACCATCTCCTGAAATATTGGCGCTTGCTGATTATGAAAGAGCACCGTCTGTAAGCATGGATTCTAAAAAAGAATACATGCTTTTGAGTTATAGAAATACTTATAAGACACTTGACGATTTAAATCAAGAAGAAATGCGTCTCGGGGGTTTACGTGTTAATCCTGTAACCAATATTTCGAGTACCGTTACTTATATCAACAATTTGAAAATCAGAAAAATTGCTGCTAAAGACGAAATTCAAGTATTAGGACTTCCTGAAAATGCGAGACTAACCCATATTTCTTGGTCGCCTGACGATAAGAAAATAGCTTTTACCAATACCACAAGTACTGGCGTAGCCCTTTGGATTATAGATGTTGCAACAGGTGTAGCAAAAAAAATAACATCTGACAATTTAAACGCTAATTTGGGTAGCCCCTATAATTGGATGATTGACAATCAAACGCTTTTGGTAAAAGTTTTGCCCAAAAATCGTCCTGCTTTAATTGATGAAAAAAAAGAATTACCCAAAGGTCCAACTGTTTCTGTGAGTGATGGTTCAAAATCTCAAAATAGAACCTATCAAGATTTATTGAAAAATAAGAATGATGAAGCCAATTTTGATGTTTTAGTAACATCAGAATTATATAAAGTTTCCATTTCTGGAGAAGCAAAATTATTCAAATCCGCAGATATTTATACGGGAGAAAGTTTTTCGCCAGACGGAAATTATCTGATGCTAACAACGATACAAAAGCCCTATTCTTATATAGTTCCATTGAGTCGTTTCCCCCAAAAAACGGTAGTTTATGATTTGAATGGGAAAGAAATCAAGCAAGTAATGGAAGTTCCGCTAACAGAAATAATGCCTAAAGGTTTTTCTTCTGTAAGAAAAGGAAAAAGAAGTATGAGTTGGAGAGCCGACAAGCCCGCAACATTGGTTTATGTAGAAGCACTTGATGAAGGAGACCAAGCTAAAATAGCAGATTATAGAGACGAAGTTTTTCAATGGAATGTACCTTTCCATTCAGCTCCAACTTCCATGATGAAGACACAACAACGTTTTGCTGGAATCGTATGGGGAGATAACTCGTTTGCCATCGTCTATGATAGTTGGTATGACACTAGAAATACAAAAACCTATTTATTAAATCCCTCTAATCCAGATGAAATGCCAAAAGTAATTTCGGATAGAAACTCACAAGATATTTATGCTGATCCAGGAAACTTTGAGACCAAAAAGAATGAATTTGGAAGATATGTAATCGCAACAGAAAATGGCAATGCCTATTTAATGGGTGATGGATATACCAAAGAAGGACAATTTCCTTTTATTGATGAATTAAACTTGAAAACATTAAAAACAGAACGTTTATACACGTCAAACATAAAAGATAAAAAAGAAGATTTGATGTCTATCGAAGATTATAAAAAAGGTGATGTATTGGTTATGATTCAATCCAAAAATGATTATCCAAACTACTACTTTAGAAACATCAAATCAGGGAAATTAACCCCGATTACTACTTTTAAAAATCCATTTGAAAGCATTGAAAATGTATATAAAGAAGTAATTAAATACAAAAGAAAAGACGGTGTTGATTTGTCTGGAACATTATATTTACCAGCGAATTACGATAAAACTAAAAAAGAAAAATTGCCTTTATTGATTTGGGCATATCCAGCAGAATTTAAAGATAAAAATTCAGCAGGACAAAATAGTAAAAATCCAAATGAATTTACCTTTCCAAACTATAATTCATTTATATATTGGGTAACTAAAGGGTATGCTGTTCTTGACGATGCTTCTTTTCCTATCATTGGCGAAGGCACAACAGAGCCAAACGATAATTTCATTACACAATTAGTTGATGATGCCGAAGCTGCGATAAATGCAGTAGATAATTTAGGATATATCAATCGTAACAAAGTAGCAGTTGGCGGACATTCTTATGGTGCTTTTATGACGGCTAATTTACTCACACATTCTAAATTATTTGCTCGCGGAATCGCAAGAAGTGGTGCGTATAACAGAACATTAACGCCATTCGGATTTCAAAGTGAGCAACGAAATTATTGGGATGTTCCTGCTATTTACAATGAAATGTCTCCTTTTATGAATGCGGACAAAATGAAAACACCTTTGCTTTTGGTTCATGGGGAAGCCGATAATAATCCAGGAACCTTTACCTTGCAAACAGAACGTTATTTTCAGGCGTTAAAAAACTTGGGCGCACCCACTAGAATGGTGATTTTACCAAAAGAATCGCATGGATATGTAGCTAAAGAAAATATCTTTCACTTGCTTTGGGAACAAGATCAGTTTTTGGAGAAATATTTGAAGAATTAAAAAAATGGGGATATTTACAACGATAAAAACGGGCAGCAAAACTGCGAGACGTTAAAGACAGTAAAAAATATCAACGCCGAGCCAAATGACGAGCAAAATAATTGAGCATATAGAAAAATACATAAAACTAACGGACGAAGAAAGGCATTGATACAAAAAATAAAAAAATCAAGTAGTAAGCAACCGTTCTATATGACAAACCGTTTAGGGTAGTGTGTTCAATATTTCAACACTTTTATTAAACAAAAAATATGCGTAAAAATCTCATTTTAATGCTTGTTCTCTTCTTTTCCTGCACGAACTCCTCATTATTTGCACAAACAAATGTGAGCGGTGGCATTTACACAAACACAACCTGGACACTTGCGAATAGTCCCTATTTGATTACAGGTCCTATTGTTGTTTTTCCTGGCAAAACGCTTACAATTGAACCTGGGGTAGAGGTACGTGTCAAAGAAAATATAGGTGGTACAATTTCTTTCATAGAAGTGCGAGGCAATATTGTAGCAGTAGGTACTCAAAATCAACCCATTACTTTTCAAGGAGATGCGTTATTAACAGAAAAAGGTACTTGGCAGGGTATTTTATTAAAAGGTACGCAAGGTGCAACAGGAGCGTTTGACTATATCAATATGCGTAATAGTAATTATGGGATTAGTACTGATCAAGATGTCGATACTCTCACGACTTTTCATTCGTGTAACTTTAGCTATAATCATAGAGCATTGTTTCCTTTTTCTAGCATCAAAATGGAAGATTGTACCTTCACGTACAATACCGAGGCGATTGGTAGCAATGTATCTTCAATTCCGACATCTTCTACTTTTGTGAATTGTTTGTTTGAAAACAATGATGTTTGTCTTGTTTGGATGGACGGAATCACTACAATAGACAGTTGCTTGTTTCAGAATAACTATACGGGACTTGGCAGCTATTTAGACGGAGTAGTAAAAAATACCCGTTTTTTCAATAATGGAACAGCAATGGCTGCAACAGGAAGTATCAATGTAAGCAATTGTTTATTTGACAATAACTCAACGGCAGTTTATTCTATCACAAATGCCAGTATTACCAATAGCATTTTTACGAATAATGATTTCGCCATAGGTTTGGGCGACTTTGCGATTGTAACGGGCAACACGATTAGCGATAATGTAGTGGCTGTTAAGCTATGGGGACAGCCTAATCAATTCAGAGACAATCAAATATGTAACAATAGCTTATACAATATCGAACATACAACCGATAAGAATTATGCGTTGGATAAAAATTGTTATTGTGAAACAGACTCTACTATCTTAGAATCAAAAATCTACGACGGCTATGATGATATTAGTAAAGGTTTGTTGAATTATGCTATTTACGATTCTACCTGTGTTAATATCATTTCTTATGTTACAAAGGTTAATCTCTCAACAAGCATAGGCGATGAATCAAAAACAAGTAAGATATCATTGTACCCGAATCCCGTAAAGGATTTGTTAATGGTTGATTTTGATACAAATATAAGCGAGAACGATTACATCAATATTTATGATTTACAAGGAAAATTGTGGATAAATGAAAAAATCGGAAATAATAAGTATTTACAAATCTCAACTCAAATGTTACCGACAGGTATGTATTTCCTCGAATTTGTCAGCTCATCACAAAAAAGCCATACAAAATTCATTAAAGATTAAGGTTGTTTCACAATTTTTATAGATTTCTCTATAAAGCAGCGGACAGCTTAGAAATGTTTTACCCGAAGTGTTGAATAACTTTAAGAGAATTGCAGAAAGTAAATGAGAACAATTTTACCTAAGTCATCGTAATAAAATGCAATGATTAAACCTTAGGTTACAAGAAAAATTGGTTTGGAGGTATTCTTCATTTTTGAAAAAACAATAATGGAAAAACATCATTAGCTAACATTGGCTTGACTATATAGCGGTCGAAGTGTTCCATTTTGGCACACTTCGACCTTGCTTATTGGAGTAGCGCATAAGAAATGGGTTTGTAGCGTAGGCTTTAGCCTGCATTTAACACGGGACAAGTGTATGCCACAATCTCACAGTAATTTTTCAAAGACCTAACTTTTTAACTCAACGATACATTCAGCAATAGAAAAGAGACCAAAAAATGAAAACGACAATTTATGTAACCTCCCTTGTATTCCTGACTTTTTTCTTAAAAATATCAGTTACTGCACAAGCCATTATGGATATTGGAACAGGTGCGGTTTTTACTGACGCTAATAATGTCCGCATTCCTGGTAATTTGGGTACAAACTTTTCTCTTAAAGATGATTTAAACGCTAATACACAGTAGTTTTATCGTCTGAGAGCGACTTATGTAGTAAAAAAACGTCATACGTTTTCCCTTTTATATGCTCCTCTTCAAATAAAATCAGAAGGCAGTGTGGCAAATGATATTTTGATTGATGAGGCTGATTTGGAAACGATTGTCTCAAATTTCAAAGAGGTGAAAATAGTCAAAGATAAATTTGCTTTAAAACAAGGAAATATAGCAACGCACTTTTTCTTCGTTAAGTCTGGCGGACTTCGTGTCTATTTTGACCACAATGACCAACAAATAACGAGTTGGATTGCCTTAGAAAATGAATTTTTTACAGATTTATCTAGTCAAAAAGCCCAAGTTCCCTCAAAATTTAATATGCAAGCCATAGAAGATACTATTTTGGTGACCATACATTCAGACAAAATGGAACAACTTTACCAACAGTTCCCTATTTGGCAAGCATTTGGGCGGCTCATTTGGGAGGCAAACTATAGAAATCTGTTGGAAGGTGTAATTAGTTTTCAAACATTGTCAGCAGAAGAACGCTATCTTTCTGCAATGACAGAAACGACATTGCTTCAAAGAGTACCCTTAAAATATTTAGCTTCCTATTTAGGAATTACGCAAACTTCCTTGAGTAGATTAAGAAAAAAGATTAAGTAAATTCATTAATTGCCATTTGGCAATTTCTACAAAGACTTTACTTCCTATCTTTGTCATTCAAAAGTTAAATTCTGAAAAAATGGCAATTAAAATTGGAATTATAGGAGCTGGTCCAGCAGGATTAGTAACAGCACTTGCCTTAGAGGCATATTGCAAAACAGACCAAACGGTAGAAATAACTTTGATGGACAAAAATCAAAGTGCTATGGATTACCCAGGCGTTGAATATGGGATTCAAACCCGCGCCTGTCTATCCCTTCAGCGGATGGGTATCAAAGAAGAAGCCTTAGCCTGTGGCTTGCCTGCCTTTCGTATCAGTTTTTTTAATGCAAGAACGAATAAAAAACAAAAGTTTGGGGTTACGATAGACCCAAATTTAACGGTAAATGTCATTAGACAAGAATTTCTTGGGGAGCTTACAAACTTATTGAGTCGTACAAAGATTCATCGGCAATGCAACGTGAAGTCTATTCAGGCTTCGCCAGAAAAAGTAAATGTTTTGTGTGAAGATAAAAATGGACAAGATGAATCCTTAGCATTTGACATGTTAATCTCCGCAGATGGTATTGGGTCAATCGTCAGAAAAGACTACTTCAAAAACGAAAACTATATTCACAACAGAGGTTTTTATTGTTTATATATGTTGATTAACATTCCTAATGATGCCCCAAAAGAATTTAAAGAGGCGGCTAATACAGGGGAATGTATGATAGTGCTTGGAAAAACAACGACAGCGACCCTTTTTCCTATGGGGAAAAATCGTTTTGCCGTTGGCGTTGGATTTGATGACCAAGTTCAGGCTGAAATTTGGAATGTAGCGGGTATCAATCCAAACTTGACTTGGGTTGAATTAGATGTTTCGCAAAAACAAAAAGTAGCGGAATTACTCGCTTCAGATTGCACATTCCAAAATGATATGCTCACCAAATGTTTTCAATGGGTTCCTGATTGGAATTCATATAAAATTTATCTTTGGAAAATGAGAGATAGTGATGTTGCCACTCGTCCTTACAACGAATACCATAATGTGATAATGATTGGTGATGCTGCCCATGCTATTATGCCAACGATTGGAATGGGCGCAAGTCTTGCGATTGAAGATGCCGAAATGTTAGGTCGTCAGCTTTCAACGCAAATATTAAAAGAAAAACCAGATTTCAAGGCTGCATTTCAGCAATATTCATCAGAAAGAGTGCCTGTATGGATAGATTTAATGGAACGAGCCAGAGCAGGAGCAAAATTAAATTTTGTAGGAATACGCAATAAAAGTCGGTTATCCATTGGTCCGCAACTACCCGGAAGGTTTTTTTGGAAGATTGTAGCAAAAGTTGAGGAATGGATTGGCTAAAAGTTGGAAGGATATATCTCAAAATCAATATAAAAAAGATAAATCATTTTAACTCAACATGTCTGCCATTGATTGTACAAAAATGTCCTAGAACCCAATAATTTTACTCAATTAACGTGCGCAACTAGAAAAATCAGATAATGAATACTGAAGGGCTAACACAAGTTTGGTAAAAAAGCGGAGGCTGTGTTTAACGGAATATTCTATCTCATTTTCAACGCTTTCTTCACTAAACCCGAAAATGTTAATGACAATTTTAGTGGACCACTCAAAACACATAAACGGACAAGTCGAATACCGTTTTAACAAGTAATGCGAATCAAGAGTTAGAAATTTAATCTAAATATATGGCTATTAATTATTTATGTGTTTTCTTACAGTCCCGTAGGGACAAAATATCGGTAGAAAATAATCATATCCCATACCCATTTTTGAAATTCACGCTTTTAGGATGAATTCTTTTTGGGAAATGGGGGAAACATTGCGTTTCTACCGATATTTAGCCCCTACGGGGCTTTGAAAAGCACTTTTCAACCCTTAATTCGCATAAGTAAACAAACTTGAAAATTTATGAAAAAATAATGATAAAAAATTTAACCATGTTTTTATTGCTTTTCATGCTTTTACTCCAAACGATAAAAGCACAAACAGATTCAACAATAATTAGCAAAGAATTCAACAGTTTGGACGGAGATAGCTACCTCTGGGTTTGGAAGCCTCAATTAATTAGCATCTACAAATGTCAATTCCTTTAACAAATTATATCGCATAATCTCTTGAAAATTATAAAACTACCCTAAAAAAAAATGCAAATCTGTGAAAAAATGACTTATTTTGTTGCATGAAACAAAAGGAAATTCCAGATACCTATAACTACGTTTATAAAAACGTTCCTGCAAAGGCACGTTTTTATACACTTTTGTCTTTGGCAGAAGTGGAAAAATATGTGTATGATTACTGCAATTTCAAAGAATATGACATTATTTCGCAGCACAAAAAAAACAGTATTTCGATTATTGCCAACCAAAACCGCTTTCACATCAAAGCAAAAATAACTTCAAAAGGTGTACAAGTTACCGTTGAAATGAATGATTTTGATATTTTTATCCAGCAATTTTTGCCCGAAAAACACAAAGAATATTTTAATTTACAAAAAAATAAATGGGGCTTTGATTTAGACCAATATAAAATGAATGCAAGTTTTAAGGAATATCTTGATATTCAGAAAGATGACGGTTATGGCTGCATTGTTTTCCCTGCTTTTATTGCTTGTCTATTGTTGCTGATGTTAATATGGGGGCTTATCTTCAACTCTATCTTTGGGGGAATGTTTATCTTGGCATTGTTATTTACGGGTTTGTGGTATGGACACAAAATGTCGCAGCAAGTAGAAATGGATATTTTACACAAAAAATTGAAAGCCTTGGACGAAGATTCTCCCTATTTAGTAAATGCAGAAAGTGGTACTGTTCGCTATTTAGTAGAAGAACTGGTTGAAGGCGACACAACGATTGAGTTGTAATCTGCAAAAACGCAACAAACCTTATATTTTTTCAACGCTAAATTACTTTTATCCATGAAAAACCGTAATTTTGCCCCATTATTTACGCCCAAATATCAATAGTTTATATGAATATCTATCTTGACAACGCTGCTTCTACTCATCTGGACAAAGAAGTATTAACAGCAATGCTTCCATACTTTTGCGACATTATCGGAAATCCGTCCTCTATTCATTTGCATGGGCGAGTGCTACGCACAGCGATTGAGCAAAGCCGAAAAACGATTGCTTCGCTATTAGGGGCTGTTCCTGCGGAGATTTTCTTTACAGGCGGAGGCACAGAAGCAGACAATGCCATCATTTATGGGGCAGTAGAAAAGTACGGACTTACACACATCGTTTCTACAACGATTGAGCATCATGCTGTTACGCATACGATTGAGGACTTGGTCAAAAAAGGTAAGGTAAGCGCAACCTGGCTTTCGGTAGATAGTAAAGGAAACATTGATTTGGCAGAATTAACGGAGGTATTGGAAAAATCGCCTCGCACTCGTTTCTTTGATGCACGCAAACAATGAAATTGGTACTATGATTGATTTGGGTGCTGTGGGAGATATTTGCAAAAAATATAATGCTTTATTTCATTCTGACACAGTGCAAACGATGGGACATTTTTCCTTTGATTTGTACAACACAAATGTTCATTATATTACAGGTGCAGCCCACAAATTTTATGGACCCAAAGGCACAGGTTTTATGTACGTAAAAACTGGATTTTCTATTCCTGCCTTGATACATGGCGGCAGTCAGGAGCGCAATATGCGAGCAGGAACGGAAAATGTGGCGGGTATTGTGGGCATGGCGTTTGCCTTAGAGAAATGCTACAAAACATTGGTAGAAAAAACAGAAAAATTGTGGGCATTGAAAAACTATATGCGTGAGCAGTTGGCGTTGCATATCCCGACAGTGCATTTTAATGGCGAAATCACGCCCGAAAAAAGCATTCCTACTGTCCTAAATGTCGCTTTTGATTGTGGAGAAGAAGATGCAATGCTTATTTTTTATTTGGATATAAAAGGAATTTCGGCATCAGGTGGCTCTGCTTGCACTTCGGGCAGCGATATTGGCTCGCATGTATTGGCAGCACTCGGACTTCCCCCCGCTTTGGGTAGAAATGCGGTACGTTTTTCTTTTGGCATACAAAATACACACGCCGAAATAGATGATGTTATTGAAAAATTGAAGGACATTTTGAAAATAGGGGTTGCAAGTGTATAAAATGAAGATAAGGAATGAGTGAAAAATAACTTGTTAAGGTTGTCCATTCTGCAAGAATCCAGAAAACTGATACTGAATCACTTAGCTTTTCTGGATTCTTGCAGAATGGTTATTGAGCCTGTCGAAATATGGCTATCTTATTGTTCATACGTTCCTAAGCATCTGTTTTTCTTGCAGATTTCCCATTCCTAATCATATTTTCGCTACTTTTGAGCAAAAATTAACAGTCTATACATTTTATGGCGCAAGACGAGATAAAAAAACATTACTACACCATTAGTGAAGTAGCTGAAATGTTGGGGCTTACAAGCTCTTTAATTCGTTATTGGGAAACGGAATTTAAGGAGATTCAGCCCAAGAAAAACCGAAAAGGCAATCGAGTCTATACCGAAAAAGATATTGAGCATATCGAAATGGTAAAATATTTGCTCAAAACCAAAAAATATACCATCAAAGGGGCGCAAGAATCGCTGTTACAAGGCGTAGAAAAAGTGCTCAAAGAAAAGCAAATCCAAGAAACTTTGATAAAAATTAAAGGTTTTCTTTTGGAAATCCAAAAAACTTTGTAATTTTGCAGCAGCATTTAACAATCGTAAGGCAGTACGCAGACTTGTTTCTGTTTTATCTCCCCCAATAGCACACTGATTGCGATTCGTATATGCCTGATAGGGATGTGGCTCAGCCCGGTTAGAGTACACGTCTGGGGGGCGTGGGGTCGCGAGTTCGAATCTCGCCATCCCTACTCTATTGAAACGCAAATACTTGTGCTACAGGTATTTGCGTTTTTTTAATGACTATATTTCTGTTGCTGTTTAAGTTCTCGCAGATGAACGTAGCCAAAAGCAGATTTACGCAAATTAGGACTTTTAACTGCGAGAACCTGAACATTTACCATTACAATACATTTATGGACTACGCTATTTCTGATATTCATGGTTGCAACAAAACTTTTTTGGCTTTATTAGACAAAATCGCTTTAAGCAAAAACGATAATCTGTTTTTGTTAGGCGACTATATAGACAGGGGACCCGATAGCAAGGGCGTTATTGATACGATTTTTCGCTTGCAAAAGGAAGGTTATAATATACGTACCCTCATGGGAAATCACGAGCAGATGATGTACAATGCTTATACCGCTTTGATGTGGGAGGAAATAGATATGTGGACAAGCAATGGCGGAAAAGCGACGCTACAATCTTTTGGCGTAACAAAAGTGAATGATATTCCGAAAAAATACATTTCTTTTATCGAAAATTTGGAAATGTATATAGAATTACCCAACTATTATTTGGTACATGCAGGTTTTGATTTTAGTCAAAACACGATTTTTGACAGCAAAGAGTCTATGTTATGGATTCGCCGTTGGTACAATGACATTGTGCCAGAAATGCTGCATGGCAAAAAAGTGATTCATGGACATACCCCCCTGCCGCTTAGACAGATTCAGCAAAACGTAGTTTCACCATACTATCCTGCGCTTGATATAGATGGCGGCTGTTTTGCACAAAGAGAAGGCTATGGCTATCTTTGCGCCTATAATTTGACCGAGGAAAAATTGATTTGGAAGGCAAGAACGGATTATTAAATTACATGGAATAATGAGAAGTTTGTATCGTAATTAAATTTATAAATATGTCTTTAACTGATGTTTCATATCGAAAAAATATAAAATCTCCGCTCAATTATATTGGAGGTAAGCAACGCATTTTAGGGCAAATATTGCCTTTATTTCCTGCAAATATCAACTGTTTTGTGGATTTATTTACAGGTGGCTGCAATGTGGGAATCAATGCAAATGCGAAAAAAATTATTTGTAATGATAATTTATCTTATTTGATTGATATGTATAAATTGTTTAAAGACAATGAATTACAGGAAACTATTCAACATATTGAAAATAGAATAACGGAGTTTGAATTGTCATTAACAAATGAGGACGGATATAAAAAACTAAGAACACATTACAATCAGCATAAAAACCCTTTGGATTTGTTTGTGTTAATCGCTTTTTCTTTCAATCATCAAATTAGATTTAACAATTCACATGAATTTAATAATCCTTTTGGCAAAGATAGAAGTTGTTTTAATGCTACGATGAAAGCGAATTTAGGGCATTTTATTCATAAATTGAAAGATAGGAATATCGCATTTACTTGTCATAATTTTGAGGCATTTGATTTTTCGGAATTGACAGAAAAGGATTTTGTGTATTGCGACCCGCCTTATCTCATCACAACAGGCACTTATAATGATGGCAAAAGAGGTTTTACGGGTTGGAATGAAAGCGAGGAAAAGAAACTTTTGCAGATTTTGGATAATTTGCATAAAAATAATATTAAATTTGCGCTGTCGAATGTGTTGGAACATAAAGGTAAATCAAATGATTTGTTGAAAAAATGGCTCAATCAACATCAATCATATCATGTTTCTTATATTGAAATGGACTATGCTAACGCTAATTATCAAACACTTGTAAGAGATAAAAATGCAAGTGTAGAAGTATTGATAATGAATTATGAGCCTAATAAAAAATTTGAAACGCTAAGTTTATTTAGTGACACATCTATACATTATCAAACCAACTAATTGATTAATAATAAATTATGACAACTACTAACGAATATTTATCTTATCTTTTGACTGACAAAACTACTACATTTGAAGTTTTATTAGAACTTCAAAATGAAGGCAGAGCCATGAATTATTGGGAAAGTTATGAAGGAACTTTTGAGCAAATCGTTCAAAAATGCCAATCTATTGTATTAGGATTGAAAACAACTTTACCCAAAGGACATTTTGAGATAAAAGTAGAAGATTTATTAGCAGAAGGTGCTTATCTTTATGTAAATGAGACTGAATTTTATGCTAATAATGATATAAAAATACTGGCTTAATGCGATTTATCGGAAATAAAGAAAATTTAATAGACAAAATTTATTATATCTTACAAGAAAGAGAAATAAGAGGAGATTCTTTTTTTGATTTTTTTGCAGGGACAACAAATGTAGGGCAATTTTTTAAGAAGAAAGGCTATCAAGTTTTTGCTTCTGACTTGCTGTATTTTTCTTTTGTGTTGCAAAAAGCCTATCTTGAAAACAATCAAGAAGCTCATTTTGAGCGACTTTTGGCAGATATAAATGTTCAAAGTAATTTGCTTTTTTCTAATCCATTACAGGAAATTGTGGATTATCTCAATTGTTTGCCTTTGCAAGAAGGTTTTATTTTTCAGCATTATACACCACAAGGAAGTGCAAATCTGCCAATTCCAAGAATGTATTTTAGCAATGAAAATGGAAAAATAATTGATACAATTCGTACACAAATTGAGATTTGGAAAAAAGAAAACCTCATTTCTGAAAATGAATATTATATTTTGTTGGCTTGCTTAATTGAAACAGTGCCTTTTTATGCAAACATTTCAGGCGTTTATGCTGCTTTTCAAAAAATTTGGGACCCAAGAGCAGTAAAAAAAATGATATTAAGACCTATTTCTTTTGTTTTGGGAAATAAAGAAAATCAAGTTTTTAATGAAAATTCTGTAAACTTGATTGAACAAATCAAAACAGATATTTTGTATCTTGACCCACCTTACAATCAAAGGCAATACGCCCCTAATTATCATTTATTAGAAACGATTGCAAAATATGATAATCCAGAAATTAGAGGCGTTTCGGGTATGCGAAATTACGAACATCAGAAATCTCAATTTTGTAATGCAGAAAATGGTTTACAAGAGTTAGATAAAATAGCAAAAAAAGGCAACTATAATACGCTGATTATGAGCTATAATACCGAAGGAATTATGCCTCAAAAGAAAATTATTTCTACCTTAGAAAAATATGGGAAATTAGAATTAGTGGAATTTGATTATTTACGTTTCAAAAGTAATAGTAATGGTGAAAGTAAAACGAAAAAATTTATACAAGAACAACTTTATATTTTACAAAAATGAAAAAAAATCTTTGGTTTTTGACAGAAGAAAGACCTAAAAAAGAAGTTTTAGCAACCATTTTTCAGAAATTTGCCAAAGATTATGGCTATACTGCGTTTCTTGATACCTTGCGCATTTTCCCGATTTTGGAAAATAACACATTCACTTTTACTTATGAAGTAACAGGTTTTCGTTGCAATAAAGTAGATAAAGTTTTTGTAAAAACGGTTTCAGGCAATTCAAGTTTTACAGATTTTCTCATTTTTTATCAAGAAAAAGAGCCTACAATCGCAGATACGCCCATTTATGCCATAGAAGAAACGAAAACAGACGACAAAGAAAGTCGAAATACAGGTGTTTATCAGCGTTGTAGTAAGTTTGTTTTTATCCAAAGTTATTACCCAGATGTAAAGAAAATCATGCTTTATAATTTGCAAGTTGAACAAAAAGAAACGCCTACCTCAACTTATATTTTTGGCACAAAATTGCTTCTGACTTTGGGTGTTGAAATCTTGGGTAAAAAACTTGATTCAGAAATATTTACGCCTTTCAAAACGATTGATGAAATCATAGATTTGAAAAATGAGATGCGAAAAGCTCCAAAAGGAAATGTTCCCATTTTATTGACAAAAAAGCAGGCAAAAATAGAAATTTCGGGCAGACTTTTTAAAAGTGGCGGACTTTCGCATGACCCAAATATTGGCGCATTGAGCATTATTTGTGCCGTTTTGCGAAAATTGGGCTGGAAACAAAACCTAGAAATTACGCAGCATGGTTTGGAACAAAAACACGTTGGAAAAACCAATAAATTTATTTTAATTGCAAACAAATTACAAATTTCTTTGCAAGGTTTGACTGTTCCAAAAGCTGAAATGAAAGATGACTATTGGAAATACGACACAGATGGCGAAAAATTAGGGACGATATTTATTCATTTGGTAGTAGAGAATTTTACGCAAGGATATTCTATTTTTGAAAACCATGCAGGTTGCGAAAAAGGCTATTTTATCACCAAAGAAGGTAACCACATTCCACTTGAAAAGTATAAAGACCGAGAAAAATATAAAGCAGGTGATAAGGAACAAATTGTACATATTCCTGATTTGATTTTGATAGATTTTGGACGTAGTGAAGTGATAAATGTGGAAGGGAAAAAATATACTTTTCGTAAAAATGGAATGGCAGAACTTGGAAATTATGACTATATTGAGCAAAATTATATTTTGAAACACTATCCAAAATTTAACATTTTACGGACAGTTGTTTTGTATGGCAGTAAAGAAGAAGAAATCATAGAGATAGAAATTGGCTTCCTCCTCAACGAAAACGGCAAGCTTATTCTCGGCATCAAAGCTCCAAAACTTTTTCAAGAAGCTGTCAAAAACTTGTTAGATTTTTGGCATTAGGATATAGCACAAATCTTTTTTTATTTTATTGCGATTATTCCCTAATTTCGCAGCATTATTCATATTACACAAAGCTGGCGTTTTGCCCGCAACTCACTGATACATTTTTTTATGGCTACTTCAAACAAACAATTCCCGCAATGGGCGATTCACTTGTTTCTGATTGGTGCATTTGCTGCCCTCATGTTTCTCTATTTTAGTCCTATCTTGCAAGGCAAAGTTATCTATCAAGGCGATATTGTCCAAAACAGAGGCATGGGAAAGGAGCTAAACGACTTTCGAGATGCTACGGGCAAGGAAGCCCTTTGGACAGATGCTATGTTTGGGGGAATGCCTACCTTTCAAATCTCTACCGTATATCCTGGTAATCTGTTTGCTACCATCGAAAAAATCTTGACTTTTGGACTTAGCAGCCCTTTGAAGCAGATTTTGATGATGTTTGTGTGTTTTTACTTGCTGCTGTGTGTCTGTCGTGTGCGACCGACTTTGAGTGCAGTCGGGGCATTTGCCTTTGCTTTTTCGTCCTACTTTTTCATTATTTTGGAAGCTGGACACAATACAAAAGCCATGGTTTCTGCCTATATTCCTGCCATTATTGCCGGAACAATTTTGGCATATAGAGGCAAATATGGTTGGGGTGCGGCGATAACTTTGCTTGCGTTGGCTTTGCAAATCAACGCAAATCACCTTCAAATCACCTATTATATGGGCATTATTTTGTTGGGGATTGCCATTGCCGCAGTCATAGAAGCACTCGTGAAAAAAGAAAGTCAAAATTTCTTTGATAATATAGATATGTCTCGCTTTGTAAAAGCCTCATTGGTATTGATTTTTTCGGCAGGAATCGCCATTTTGCCCAATATTTCTCGTCTTTGGACAACCTACGAATATACCGAAGTAACCATGCGTGGCAAAAGTGAGCTTTCTACTGCGGAAAGCAAATCAGGTGGATTAGATAAAGAATACGCTTTTCGTTGGAGTTATGGCATAGGAGAAACTTTCAATATCATGGTACCTAACATGTATGGCGGTGCATCGGGCAGCCCTTTATCCGAAAAATCGGCTTGCTACGAATACCTCAAAACCAAATTTGGCGATCAAACTGCAAAACAGGTTATCAATCAAATGCCAACGTATTGGGGCGATCAACCTTTTACTTCTGGACCTACTTATATTGGTGCGGCGATTGTATTTTTGTTCATTTTTGCGATGGTTTTGGCTTTTATGCAAAAAGGAAATAGCCATTTTCTCTCCGCTACTTTTGCAGCAAGCATGTTTGGCGTAACGCTTTTGGCGATTATGCTGTCATGGGGAAGGCATTTTCCAGCCCTTTCGCACTTGTTTTTTGATTATTTGCCCCTTTATAATAAATTTAGGGCAGTAGCCATGATTTTGGTCATTGCACAATTTATGATGCCCTTTTTAGGATTTTTGGCAGTAGGACAAGTGATAGATGCGCTGCAAAATGACGGCAATAATCCCGTTAAAAAAGGGGAAACGCCTGTTTTGAGCTTTGCAGCAAACGACATTTTAGCTGCATTGAAAATATCTGCGGGTATTGCCTTGGGTATTGTTAGCATTATTTTGTTGGGCGGCTATATGATATTTGATTTTGCAAACCCATCAGAAGGAGGTGATATGGCTGCTTTTATGCAAATGTTTGGTCCATCTCTTGCGGAAATGGGTCTCTCAAAAGAAACAATTAATGGGATAATTAATGAAATGGTTTCAGCTTTGATAGAAGATAGACGTTCTATGTTGGTGATGGATGCATTGCGAGGCTTGTTGTGGATTGCGGCATCTGCGGGCGCAATTTGGGCGTTTGTCAATCGCAAAATAAGTGCAAATGCCATGACAATCGTTTTGGGCTTGGTGATGTTGATAGATTTTTGGACAGTAAACAAACGCTATTTGAATGATGACAATTTCAAATCAAAAACCGAATATCAACGTATTTTGTCGCAAACTACCCCCGCAGATGATGCGATTTTGAAAGATAAAACACATTTTCGGGTACTAAATATGGCAGTAAACACCTTCAATGATGCCCTCACTTCTTATCATCACAAATCGGTAGGCGGTTATCACCCTGCCAAATTTCGCCGCTACCAAGACATGATAGAGGCAAATATTCAGCCCGAAATGCAGGCTTTGGTCGCATCTTTGCAAAAAGGCGCAAATGATTCTACCATTCGTTTGGCTTTTAGCAAAACACCTGTATTGAATATGATGGACGCTAAATACATCATTTATAATAAAGAAGCTGCACCTCTGCCAAATCCTTTGGCTTGCGGCAATGCTTGGTTTGTGTCAGAAATCAAAAATGCGGAAAATGCAGACGCAGAATTAGCGGCTTTGAAGGCGTTTAACCCTCAAAAAACTGCTATCATCGCCAAAGAATTTGAAAAAGAAGTGGCAGGATTCACGCCTTCTGCTGATTCTGCTGCAAATATCAAACTTACTGAATACAAACCGAATCATTTGACCTACGAGTCTAATGGCAGCAAAGAAG
>JAAFHL010000119.1 GCA_013298365.1 Bacteroidota bacterium
CTGCATAAATTTTAACACCACTTCCATAAAAGCGTAAGTACTTTTTACCCTATCCTCAAAAGGCTTCAACATATGCGTTTCGGGCATAAAACCAATCGTGTGATGCAAAGCCCCATAGCCCGTAGAATAACGAGGCATGTCATTGAAGCCAAAAATGCCATTATCAGGCGTTTCATCTGCTGACATCACATACGGACACATTTCCCAGCCTTTATTTTTCATTTCTTTCTCGATATGTGGATTCATTTTTTCTTTCAAATACGTCCCCAAAACAGGCGGCAATTTGTCGGGGTGTGTACTAATATAGGTCATAGTATATTGATAATCAGCCCCATTTGAGGTGTGATTATCAATCAAAACATCTGGTGACCACTTCCCAAATACTTGGTTGAAAGACTGGGCATTTTTAGTGTCGCATTTTACAAAATCTCGATTCAAATCCAAATTTTTGGCATTTCCCCGAAACCCGTATTCATCGGGTCCATTTTGATTCGCACGACTAAAACTGCCTCGATTCAAGCAGCCATCTATATTATAAACAGGAATAATGACCAAAATAATGTCATCTAAGACATTTTCACCCATTTTATTGTCCAAAATATCCCTTACAAAAAGCATTGTCGCATCAATTCCCTCAGGCTCGCCAGGATGTATCGCATTGTTGATAAACAAAATGGATTTGCCTTTTTCTCTGGCTTCTTTTGGGTTAAAAATCCCTGCTTTACTGACAATTACCGAAGTAAAAGGCTCGCCAATGTCTGTGCCTTGCGCAATCATTTCTCGTTTTACAAATTGCGAATATTGCTTTTCAAGCGTTTCATAAAAAGCGGTAACTTGCTGATAGGTAGCCGATTGATTTTTATTTTGCTCGAATGGAGTCATCAGTTTTTGTTGAGAAAAAAGCGTGAATGGAAGAAGAAGAAATATGATAGACTTAAAAATACGCATAGTAAATGAGATAAAATATATTTGGACAAATATAAAACATATTTTCCAAAAAACACAAAAACGCTCAAAAGTCATGTACTTTTGAGCGTTTTATCTTAAAGAGATAGAAAGAAGCTTAGTTGAACAGAAGGGCTTAGGCTTGAGAAAATTTACCAAAAACGTCCATGAGTACGTCTATTTGCGCAGAAGTCATGGTGTTTGTCATATCTTGTGAGATATTTGTGTAGAGTTTTATCAATTCGGTGAGCAAAGCTCTGCCTCGTGGCGCAATGCTAACGAATACGACACGTCTGTCATCTTTTGAAGGTTTACGCTTTACAAGACGATTGTTTTCCAATCTATCTACGGTACTTGTAAGTGTACTAAATTTAAGCCCAAATAAGTCGCCTAAATCCTTCATTTTTTTGATTTCATGGGTATCCAAAAAACGCAAAACTTCAATGTCGGATTCTACAATTCCATGCTCGGAAAGGAGTCCATTACGTTTTTCGTTCATTTTAGCAACAAATGAACGGATGTGCCATTCCAAAGTTCCCTCAGTTAGTTCTAGCATTTGTGTTGTTATAACTTGTTGTTCCATTAGTTCAGTTTTTTCTGTGATGAATTAAATAAATAGAATAGTGAAAATAATTGTACGATGAGATAAAAACAAAAAACGTGCAATTATTGTTTAATAAATATTTTTATTTAGAATAATATTTATAAATATAATAGTTTAGGTATTTATTTCAAAAAAAAGAACTATTTAGGAAGCATTTATGTACATTTATAAAAAACAAAAATGCACTTTTTGTTACATAATCAAGACCTAATAGTCTAATAATTAGTTAATTAATTGATTATTATATTTGGTTTAATTATTTCTATAATCTGTATTTTTCTCGAAAAATAATAATAAAATATTTGAATACTTATTTGAAATAAATATCAAAGTGTATATTTTTGAAAACACTTTTGCGTAAAGGAAATGCATAGTTTAGACTACACTTACCTGTTTTTTCTTTTTTTGAGAAAAATATTATCTTTTTGGGAATATAAAAGTATCAGATTAATTTATGTAGAAAAGCCTAAATATTTTGGGGTTAAATTTGCAAACCACATTTTTATGTTCTATATTTGTAGAGAAAGTATTTTTGTATTAAAAAATCTATTATCCGACATACTGCGAAAATCAGTAAAAACTACAAAATATGGAGGCTATGTTAATATTTTTTGCCAGTCTATTAGGGCTTATCGTGGGTGCGATGTTAAGCTACTTTTACAGTCAAACACAAAAAGGAAGACAAGACGTTGAATCCGCAAAATTTATGGCGGAGGCTTATGCTGCAAAGAAGCAACTTGCGGATAAAATCGCAGAAATGGGAGCTTACACCGAAGAAATTCGCCTTCAACAAATGCAATTAATAAACCTTAGTAGCGATAAAGCACGCCTCAATGCGGAATATCAAGGCTTACATAAGCGTTTTCAGGAGCGAGAAAGTGAGTTTATCGAAAATCGTAAACAAATGCAATCAGAATTTGAGCGCATGGCAAGCAAAATTTTAGATGAAAACACTCGTAAACTTTCTGCGTCAAATGAAGATAAATTGGGTATTTTGCTTTCTCCCTTAAAAGAAAAACTGGTAGAATTTGAAAGAAAAGTAACAGAAACTTATTCTACGGAGTCTCGTGAGCGTTTTCATTTGCAAAAAGAGTTAGAATCTTTGGTGCAACTCAATCAGCAGCTTTCTTCGGAGGCACACAATTTAACAAAAGCCTTGAAGGGCGAAAATAAAACCCAGGGAAATTGGGGCGAATTTATTTTGATTCGTATTTTGGAAAGCAGTGGTTTGCGGGAAGGAGAGGAGTTTGTTGTTCAAGGGAAAAATTTAGGCTTAAAAAATGAAATGGGAGATAGATTTCAACCTGATGTAATTTTGCAACTACCTGATAAACGGCATATTATCATAGATGCAAAAGTTTCTCTCACAGCGTATGAACGTTATATACATGCAGATACGGAATTAGAAAAAAAGGCTTTTTTGAAAAAACACATAGATTCTATTCAAAGTCATGTACAAAATTTGGGGGCAAAACACTATGATGCACTCGAAAATTTGGCAACACCTGATTTTGTTTTGTTATTTATGCCCTTAGAGTCCGCATTTAGTGCCGCAGTTGGCAGCAAAACAGACTTATTTAATTATGCTTTTTCTCGTAAAATCGTGATTGTCAGCCCTACAACCTTATTGGCAACCTTAAAAACGATTTCTTCTATTTGGAAATTGGAGCATCAAAATCGCAATTCCGCAGAAATCGCTCGTCAAGGAGGTTTGTTGTATGATAAATTAGTAACTTTTACCGAAGAATTGGAAAAAGTAGGAAAAAGTCTTCGTACAGCGAGTGATTCTTATGAAAATGCCATGCACAGACTTTCTGACGGCAGAGATAGTTTGATGAATCGGGCAGAAAAGCTGAAAGAATTAGGGGTAAAATCCAATAAGCAAGTCGCTAATTCATTGATTATGAATAAATAATTTTTTCACTAAAAATAGACTTACATTTCCTTATTTCATTTGATAAAATGTATATTTTTAGCTATTTTTGCAAAAAAAAGCATACACTATGTACTTAGCACCACTCAATTACGATAGATTTTTTAAGAAAGTGTTTTCCCATCTTCATATTGCAAAAGCGTTTTTGCAAGATTTTTTAGATGTAGAAATAGAAGAGATAGAATCTTTGGAGAAAACACAGTTTCTCACGCATGAATCTGCAAAGTTAGAATTTGATTTTCGCTGCAAAATCAAGGGAACAGACATCATTGTGGATATGCAGCAATGGTATAAACCTGATGTGATTAAGCGATTTTATCTTTATCATTGCGCCTCTACTGTGTTGCAATTAGAGCGACTTCCAGAAAAGAAATTGCCTGTTGCACAGCCCGATAAGCGGTCAAAAACAAAGGATTACCGTATTGTAAGCCCTGTTTTAACGCTTATATGGATGGTGAATGACAACTTGAATTTTACAGAAAACTACGCAGCATACAGCATAGCCCCCGAAAATGCGATTTCTTTTTTGCAAAATGAAGGACTTTGGCAAAATAGCAGCATGAAAGAAGTCATCGAAATGCGAAACAATATTGTCAAAACCTTGAATAAAAAGGACAAAGAATTAGATTTTTTGCCCAAAAACAGGCTTATTTTTATGTTTCAATCCAATATTGTGCAAGATGAGATGCTGTCGAAATATTATAAATGGTTTGATTTTGCAGAAAAAACATTGAACAAGAAAAACCAAAAAGAGGACTTTGAGTTGTATGAAAAAGATGCCGTTTTGAAAGAAATTATGGTACTCATCAACAAAAAAGGCTTAGATAAGTCAGATTTTGATTATATTGAAACCGAAGATGAGCATATTGAATTGATTAATAGAACCTTAGAAGGGGAATTTATAAAAGGAGAAGAATCGGGTTTTGTCAAAGGAAAAGATGTGGGTTTTGTGGAAGGCGAAGAAGTAGGCTTTGTTAAAGGAGAAGAAGTAGGCTTTGTTAAAGGCGAAGAAGTAGGCTTTGTCAAAGGGCAAATAGATACTATTCTTCGCTTGCATAAAAAGGGAAAAACGGCTAATGAGATTTCCGACTTATTGGATATTCCTTTATTAGAGGTAATTTCTATTATTGAAAAACACAAATAACTAAAATAAAGTATGTACTTAGCACCACTCAATTACGATAGATTTTTCAAAAAAGTGTTTTCCCATCTTCATATTGCAAAAGCCTTTTTGCAAGATTTTTTAGATGTAGAAATAGAAGAAATAGAATTTTTGGAGAAAACACAGTTTCTCACGCATGAATCTGCAAAGTTAGAATTTGATTTTCGCTGCAAAATCAAGGGAACAGACATCATTGTGGATATGCAGCAATGGTATAAACCTGATGTGATTAAGCGATTTTATCTTTATCATTGCGCCTCTACTGTGTTGCAATTAGAGCGACTTCCAGAAAAGAAATTGCCTGTTGCACAGCCCGATAAGCGGTCAAAAACAAAGGATTACCGTATTGTAAGCCCTGTTTTAACGCTTATATGGATGGTGAATGACAACTTGAATTTTACAGAAAACTACGCAGCATACAGCATAGCCCCCGAAAATGCGATTTCTTTTTTGCAAAATGAAGGACTTTGGCAAAATAGCAGCATGAAAGAAGTCATCGAAATGCGAAACAATATTGTCAAAACCTTGAATAAAAAGGACAAAGAATTAGATTTTTTGCCCAAAAACAGGCTTATTTTTATGTTTCAATCCAATATTGTGCAAGATGAGATGCTGTCGAAATATTATAAATGGTTTGATTTTGCAGAAAAAACATTGAACAAGAAAAACCAAAAAGAGGACTTTGAGTTGTATGAAAAAGATGCCGTTTTGAAAGAAATTATGGTACTCATCAACAAAAAAGGCTTAGATAAGTCAGATTTTGATTATATTGAAACCGAAGATGAGCATATTGAATTGATTAATAGAACCTTAGAAGGGGAATTTATAAAAGGAGAAGAATCGGGTTTTGTCAAAGGAAAAGATGTGGGTTTTGTGGAAGGCGAAGAAGTAGGCTTTGTTAAAGGAGAAGAAGTAGGCTTTGTTAAAGGAGAAGAAGTAGGCTTTGTTAAAGGAGAAGAAGTAGGCTTTGTCAAAGGGCAAATAGATACTATTCTTCGCTTGCATAAAAAGGGAAAAACGGCTAATGAGATTTCCGACTTACTGGATATTCCTTTATTAGAGGTCATTTCTATTATTGAAAAATATTATAAATAACTTAATTTTAATTAGTTATAAATTTCATAATACTTTTATTCCATGAAAAAATATATAATATTGCTTTTATTTTTGGCAAAAAATCTCTTTTCATTTACACAAGCATTATATTCTTATAATGTGCCTGTCATTGAAAATGGGCAAACGCTGAAAAATTCCTACGCAGGCGGCGTAAATCAACCACAATTTTCACAAATTGACCTCGATTTTGATGGGAATCAAGACATTGTGATTTTTGACAAAAATGGCTATATCATTCTCCCATTTCTAAATAATGGAACAAATTGGCTATATGCCCCACAATTTGCAGGAGCATTTCCTGCCTTACACGAATGGGTTTTGTTGCGGGATTATAATTGTGATGGGAAAGCAGATCTTTTTACATCAAGTGCCTATTATGGAGGGATTGATGTATTCACAAATACTTCTACTAACGGAAATCTGAGTTTTTCGGCAAACCCCATAGGACCCTTAAAGTATGATAATGATACGATTAGGGTTGCGACTACGGACATTCCTGCGATTATTGATATTGACAATGACAATGATTTAGATGTTTTAACTTATGATACACAAGGCTGGTTTGTACAGTATTTCAAAAATACCTCACAAGAAAATGTTGGAAATTGTTCGCAATTAAACTACACATCAGGCAGTGCTTGTTGGGGCAGTTTTCGAGAAGATGGACTAAATAATACCATAGAATTGAATATTTCTTGCAAAACGGACCAAATTATGCCTTCATATGAACATGCAAGGCACGCCGGTTCTTCGATTTGTGCGTATGATGAGGGGGGCGATGGCGACAAAGATTTATTAATTGGCGATATTTCGTTCAATAATATTGTATATTTGGGGAATGGCGGCGATGCTACAACTGCAAATATGAATGTTTACGAATATGAATTCCCAGAAAGTGAGTCAAAAGTAGATTTATATACCTTTCCTGCTGCGTATTATTTAGATGCAGATTTTGATGGAAAAAATGATGTCGTGATTGCACCAAATATTAATGCGGCAAATTACGAAAATGTCATTTTGATGAAAAATATAGGCAATAATACTAATCACACTTTTGAGGAAGTGAGTCGCACTTTTCTACAAAATACCATGATTGATTGTGGCTCAGCAGCTCGTCCTGTTTTCTTTGATTATGACAATGATGGGAAATTGGACATTATTATAGGCAATGACCGTTATAAGATAAGCGAAACCAATGAATATGCAGGTTTTACTTTGTATAAAAATACAGGTACTGCCACAAATCCGCAATTTACCTTGATAGATAGAAATTATTTAACGTTAAAAAATCTTTTTAATAGTTTGCCTACGGGCATTGGCAGTGCGCACCCGACTTTGGGTGACTTAGATGGCGATGGCGACAAAGATATGATAATTGGCGATTATGAAGGAAATATTCATTTTCTGCAAAATACCGCAACTGCTGGCAATCCTGCAAGCTTCATTTTGGCGCAAATTAACTATTTTGGCATTGATGTAGGCGCAATGGCAATGCCACAACTTGTAGATTTAAACAAAGATGGGAAGTTAGATTTGGTGATTGGTGAGCAAATGGGCAACCTCAATTACTATCAAAATACAGGAACTGCCTTAAATCCAAGCTTTTCAGCTACAGCAAATACGAGTTTGTTGGGCGGAATAGACGTAAATCCTGTGTGTTGTCAAGGATTTAGTGCACCTTACTTTTTTCAAAATGCAAGCGGGAATTTTGAGTTATTGCTTGGTACAGAAAATGGCGTAATTTGGCACTATAACAATATTGACAATAACTTAACGGGTAATTTTACGCAGATTTCTACTTATTTTGGTGATATTGAGGTAGGTACAAGAAGCACAATTTCGGGTGGAGATGTAAACAATGATGGCATTGCCGATTATTTGGTAGGCAATATGCGAGGTGGCATTGGCTTATATTCAGCAGCCAATATTTTTGTGGGAAATGAAAACAGTATTTCTCCTTCAAACTGGTCTATTTTCCCCAATCCTTCTGCGCAAAATAGTTGCTATATGCGTTTTGAAACAGCCGCTTCTGCTGGAAAAATAAGCCTTTTTGCCATTGATGGTAAAGAAATATATCATCAATTTCTATCCGAAAATACAAGCGAAATAAAAATAGAAGTTCCTCATTTACAAGCAGGTATGTATATATGGAAATGGCAATCTGCGGAAAAAAGTGAAGTGAAGAAATGGATAGTCTATTAATATTTTTGAGACTTCTCGCAGAAAGAAAAGAAAGTAGATGTTCTAAGGGAAATATAATGTTTTTTATTATAGTATTTTAATTTCTGCTGTAACGAAAAAAGTTTTTCATGAAGGACTTTTTTACCTTTTGAACGGTTTGTGTGTAGCAAAGCGTAATATAAACCGTTCAAAAGGTAAAAAAGCGTAAAGGAAAACGATTCTTTTTTCATGCAAAAGGGGCAAATTGCCTATTTTCTGGGCTTTTTACTGTTTTGAAGATTGGATATTTTCACTATGTTCAATATACAACCGTTCAAAAAGTAAAAGTCAGCAATAAATTATTGCTTTTTAGCACTTTTTTATTTACAGCAAGAAAAAATATGTTAAGTTGCTTTAAGAGAGTTTTTGTAGTTTTGTGTTTTAAATACACTTATTCATGCAAAAAGTATGTATCATTGGCGCAGGGGCATCGGGAATTGCTGCTGCAAAAACACTTCATCAAAACGGAATTGATTTTGATTGTTTTGAAAAAGGCTCAAAGATTGGGGGCTTATGGCGATATGAGAATGACAATGGCTTGTCTTCTGTCTATAAGTCCCTGCATATCAATACAAATCGGGATTTGATGGCGTTTTCTGACTATCCAATGCCGAAAGATTATCCGATGTTTCCGCATCATTCCCTTATTATTGACTATTTTGAGGACTATGTTAGGTATTTTGCTTTTGGAGATAAAATCACTTTTAATACAAGTGTTGTATCTGTTTCAAAAAATACAGATGGCAGCTATCATGTAACAACGGATACGGGTATTTCGCAAGATTATCGGGCTGTATTGGTATGTAATGGACATCATTGGAATCCTCGTTTTCCTTCGCCGCCTTTTGCGGGCAACTTCACAGGCGAGACAATGCACTCACATTATTACAAAACCCCTGATATTTTTCAAGGAAAGAATGTGTTAGTGGTAGGGATTGGTAATTCTGCGGTGGACATTGCTTGTGAAGCCGCTAGACAGTATAGCGGAAAGGTGTTTATTTCGACTCGAAGCGGTGCATATATTTTACCAAATTGGTTTTGGGGAATGCCTTTTGATAAATTGGCTTCGCCGCTTACGAGTATTTTACCTTTTTCGGTACAAAGGACTTTGCTTCGGCTCTCCCTTTGGTTAGCAAGAGGCTCGCAAGAGAACTATGGAGTACCCACGCCTAAGCGCAAACCTTTGTCCGAGCATCCTACGATTTCGCAAGATTTGCTCAATCTTACAGGGCGTGGACTCATTAAAATAAAACCCAATATTAAAGAATTGCAATGCAAAAAAGTGCTATTTGATGATGGCACTACGCAGGACGTAGATTTATTGATATATGCAACAGGCTATAAGATTACTTTTCCTTTTTTCAAACATGAATCCATGAAAACCTTTGATAATGTGGAAAATAACAATAGCTTGAATTTGTATAAAAAGATGATACATCCCGATTATGCGGGCTTATATTTCATTGGTTTGATGCAGCCTTTGGGTGCGATTATGCCCCTTTCCGAATGGCAAGCGAAATGGGTAGCGCAGATTTTGTTGGGGAAAAGTATTCCCCCTTCCCCTGCCGAAATGCGCCATGCTATCGAAAAGGACAAACAAGAACTGCAAACACGTTATGGCAATCATTCGCCCAGACATACCTTGCAAGTAGATTTCTTTTCCTATATTCGTAGTGTAAAAAAGGAAATGGTATAAAATTTACATATTGTTGTAAAAACTTCAAGTACCTTGAAGGTCATAGCGAATAGTTTTAGAAATGAATAATTCATTTTACAAAAAATGGAGAAGCAATCCTACTTCATCAAACATTATACGATTGCCTCGCTTCATTTTTGCCAAATTTTCTTCGCTTCGCTTAGTTCCAAAAGCTCACTAACCAACAAAATTTGGCAAAAATGAAACTCGTAATGACACCGATTTTTATTTCAAAAATAAAACGCTTTGCTATGCCCCCGAAACTAAGTATTACTTTCCATCGTAATTGCTTTTATTACCAAAGGCACTAATGGTTTGTCACTAAAATTAGTTGCAACATTTCCCATTTTTTCCACAATATCCAAGCCCTCTATTACTTTTCCAAATGCCGCATAAGATCCGTTTAAATGCGAGGAATCTTTGTGCATAATAAAAAATTGAGAACCCGCAGAATTCGGGGATTGTGAACGTGCCATTGAAATAACGCCTGTTGTGTGCGATAAATCATTTTTAACGCCATTTATGCTAAATTCCCCTTTTATTTGATGCCCAGGTCCACCCGTTCCTGTCCCATCTGGACAACCGCCTTGAAGCATGAAATTCTTTATGACACGATGGAATGTCAAGCCATTATAAAACCCTTTTTCTACCAAAGCTGAAAAATTATCAACAGTAATAGGGGCAATTTCTGGATATAATTCTATTCTCATTATATCACCGTTCGTCATTTCTAATCTTGCAATTGGATTCATAAAATCTGCTTATTTAAAGTTTAATTGTTATTTGAATTGCTTGTATTTTACTCGCTTCTTTATTCTTCCAAAATCAACACAAGCGTTCCTACACTTGTCATATCATATAAGGAAATAACTTCTTCATTGCGCATACGAATGCAGCCATGCGAGGCTGGGCTGCCAAGCAAACCTTCTTCGGGCGTGCCGTGAATATATATGTAGCGATTATAGGAATCCACTTTTCCCCCAAGGTTGATGCCTTTTTCTGTTCCTTTTAACCACAAAATACGAGTTGTTACGTCATCAGTTTCCATATCAACTGCCTCTGTGTAGATAGGCGAAATTTTTCCATTATAAACACGAGATTTTAAAATGCCCGCCAAAGGCACATCATCACCATATTTTGCTGCTACAGAATGTAAACCCGTAGGTGTTTTATTGCTCCCTGCTTGACAACCTGCGCCATTTTTCGCCCCAGAAATAGTATAAATATTTGTTATCTCACGATTTATAACACGATACATTTTTTGCTCAGCTAATGAAATATATAATACATTATCTGTCTTGAGCGCAGGATAGATGTTTGTTTTGCTTTGCAAAAAAGCCAAAACTTGTTCAGAAGTACGCATTTGTGAAAAAACGAATGTGGGAATAAGAAAAAAGAAAAGAATGATTTTTTGCATCTTTTTTAACTAAAATATTTTGGTTTATGGTTTCTAATTGTGTGGCAAGTTAGGTGTTTTCAGCGAAAAATACAAAGTTTTCTAAAAAGCCAGATAATAACTTTATAATCCTTATTTTTGTCTATGTTTGTACAATGCAAATATAAGCAAATTTTATAAATCGTATGTTTAACACTTTTGGCAATATCTTTCGTATTACCTCCTTTGGCGAATCGCATGGGGCAGGAGTCGGGCTTGTGATAGATGGTTGTCCTTCGGGGATAAAATTGGATTTACAAGCCATTCAAAATGAGCTAGATAGAAGAAAACCTGGGCAAAATAGAATTTCTTCTCAACGAAAAGAAAGCGATACATTTCAGTTACTTTCAGGGCATTTGCAGGGGGAAACTACGGGTGCGCCCCTCACTTTTTTTGTGCCAAATGAAGATGCTCGTTCCAAAGATTATGCAGAAGTTGCTGAAAAATTTCGCCCTTCCCATGCCGATTTTACCTATTATCGCAAATATGGAATCCATGATTATC
>JAAFHL010000120.1 GCA_013298365.1 Bacteroidota bacterium
TCAATTTATTTCCTACTGCTTGAAAAATGATTTTACGGGGATTATTTTCCATAAAAAATACACCTTTCATGCGATATAAGCCTTCAGATTGCAAAAATAAAAACTGATACAAACGCAATCGAAGTTTCTGAATATCAAATATTTCTGTGAAACGAAAAGACAAAGAAACTATTTCGCCATGCTTGTGATGATGGTGGTGTTTGGGCTGCGAAATAGGAAAGTTGGTAGCGGTTTCTCCTAATTCTGTTTCTAAATGATTTCTTTCTATCTCAAAAAGTTCCTTTATGGGATAATTTCCTTTGCTGCCCGTCAAAATTTTTGCCAAAGGATTGATGGCTTGCAAAAGTGCTTGTAATTTTTGTATCTCTATTGGGGGAGTTTCTTCTATCTTGTTGATTAACAGTACATCACTAAACGCAATTTGTTTAATGGCTTCTACTGTTTCGCTCAACTGCTTTTCAATCAAAGCTGCATCAACCAAGCAAATCACCCTTTGTAAAGGAAAATGACGAATCAAAAGCGGGTGATTCAAAAAAGGTTCGGCAATGCCCACAGGGTCGGCAATGCCCGTAGATTCAATGATTAGCTCATCAAATTCGCTACTTCTTTGGTGCAAAGCATTGAGAATATCATACAAATTATCGTTTAATGTGCAGCAAAGACAGCCATTATTCATTTCAATAAGCTCATCTGTTGGATTAATAAGTAACTCATTATCAATGCCTTCCTCACCAAACTCATTTTCGATAATCGCAAAACGAAGGTCTTTTCGTTGGCTTAGTATTTCGTTTAACAAAGTCGTTTTTCCTGCGCCGAGAAAACCCGTTAAAATACTCACTTTTTTGGCAGTTGTCATAAGTAGTTGATAGTTAAAAGTGGAGAGTTGAAAGTTATAATAACGATATGATAATCATTTACTTAACACTAAATTATCTTATTGTTTTTTTGCAACTCATACTTATATTTTTAAGCTATTTGAGGAAATTACTGATTTTCTTTTGTGTAATTTGACACAAAAATACTACATTTAACCCAAATTAATTCATTACAAAACATGACACGCACAATTTCCCTTATTTCGGGACCTTTGGCAGCTATTTTGATATGGCTTTTCGCCGATTTAGACCCTCAAAATGTCTTGGTTACTCGCATGGCAGGTATTACGGTTTGGGTGGCGATTTGGTGGCTCACCGAAGTCGTAGATTTGGCGGTTACCTCTTTTTTGCCCCTCATTCTTATGCCTGTGATGGGGATATGTGATGCCAAAGAAACGGCAGCACAATACATGGATCAAATTATTTTCCTGTTTATTGGCGGTTTTATTTTGTCTTTTGCGCTAGAAAAATGGGAACTTCATAAACGTATTTCCCTCAGTATTTTGGGGGCGATAGGCAGCAGCCCTTCCCGTATTTTGATGGCTTTGATGATAACAGCCTATTTTATTTCGATGTGGATGTCAAATACGGCTACTGTTTTAATGTTGTACCCTGCTGTTTTGGCTATCTATCTGCAAATCAAGCAAATAACAGATAGTGATAAACCCAAAATTGCTACGGCTTTGCTCTTAGGGTTGGCTTATGCAGCTTCTATTGGCGGCATGGCAACTTTAGTTGGCACACCAACAAATATGATTTTTGCCAGTTATTTTGCAGAGCATTATCCTGATAATCATGGACTTAGCTTTGGTAATTGGTTTGCCATAGGTTTTCCAATTTCCTTGTTTATGGTAGTGGGTACATTTATCATTCTGAAACTTTTTTTCATTCCCAAAAAAGATGATATCGCCTTTGACAAAGCCTTTTTTCGCAAAGATTTTTTAGCACTTGGCGACATGAATCGCGAACAATGGATAGTTTTGAGTTTATTTGTCATCACGATTTTGTTGTGGTTTACGAGGGCAGACATGAATTTTGGGGGCTTCAAAATGGCAGGTTGGAGTAGCTTTTTCCCCAATCCCAAAGCCATTCAAGACAGCACAGTAGCCATCTGTATGGCGATGCTATTGTTTTTTATTCCTGCCAGAAAAAAAATGTTAGCCATTCATCAAATGATAAACAGTATCGGCGGCGATTTTGAGGAAAAAAGCTTAGATACAGAAGATAAAACTACGACACTGTTGGAATGGGAAGATGTACAGAAATTGCCATTTGGCATTATTCTGCTCTTTGGTGCAGGCTTTGCCTTGGCATTGGGCATCGAAAAATCGCATCTAAGTGATTGGCTTGCCACAAAATTGGAGATTTTAAACAGTGGAAATCCCATTTTGATTGTCATGGGAATTTGCGCCATTATTTGTATCATCTCCGAATTTGCCTCCAATGTTTCGAGCATACAGTTAGCTTTGCCTATTTTGGCAATTCTACATAATACCCTACATGTTGAGCCGCTTTTGCTGATGATTCCTGCTACGCTTGCGGCTTCTTTGGGCTTCATGCTTCCCGTAGCGACTGCGCCAAATACCATTGTTTTTGGGTCGAGGCTTATTCCTGTGCGAGATATGATGCGTGTAGGTTTGTTAATTGATGTTTTGGGGATTTTACTGATTCCTTTGGTAAGTGCTTTTATGAAATAATTTGCTTTATAAGGAGAAAATACAGAAATTTGCATCGTTTTTCTTGTAAAATGACACACTTGCTAAAATAAATGTTCATTTTATTGACACTTTTACATTTCGCTACGTATATATATGTATTGTCATTAAACTTTTGTTGGAGTGAAAAGTCTTTACTACACAAAATGTTTTAACATATCGTAGGCAAAATGAGTTATTCATAATCTAATGTTTAGCAATGGAAATGAAATAAAGTGTTAATTTGAAAATACTAGTGCCTTGAATAGTAGCATTTCCGTTAATTTTCAATTTTTCATTATTAATTTTTCATTACTTATACATATATTTAATCTAAATTTTAAACAAAATGCGTACATTTTCGGTATTTTTCTTAGGTATTTTCGCTTTGATATTCCTCAATTCTGCATCAGCACAAGACGCAAAAGCAGCCGAAGTTTTGAAAGCTTCTGAGGCTAAATTTAATGGAATGGCAGATTTCGCAGCTAATTTTAAATATTCTCTTCAAAACCCTGCGGCAAAAAACAGCGGCGCAAGCAAACAAGGAAAAATCAAATACAAAAAAGGCAAATTTCGGGTAGAAATGAGTGACCAAGATTTATATTGCGACAAAAATAAATTGTGGGTCTATATCAAAGCCGATAAAGAGGTAAATGTAACGCCTTATGATGGCAGCGATGGCTTAGACATCGAAACTATTTTCAAATCATACAAGCAAAATGCAAAAGCTCGTTATGATGGTCAAAAAGCGGTAAATGGAATTGCTTGCCACGAGATTTTTATTGCTTCTACTGATAAAAAATCTGACTACAACCAAGTGCGTTTGTGGATAAATACTAAAACCAATTTCTTGGAAAAAGCAGAACTTACAGACCGTCGTCAAGTGAAAACTATATATGAGTTTTCAAATGTAAAAGCAAATAATGGCTTTTCGGACAACGAATTTCGTTTTGATGTAGCCAAAAATCCTGGTGTAAAAGTATATGATGAAACAAATTAAGCTGTTTTGAAATCAGTATTTTGAATAAAAGCGAGCGACTGTCAAGGTTTCTCGCTTTTATTTTGCAACAAAAAAGCCATGATAGTAAGGAATTTAGGCAAAAAATGAAAAAAAAAAAACTTTCTGCTTTTTTTTATAAAAACATAATTATATTTGTACGGAATTTGTTCTCTACAAATTTCAAATGTCTTATCTGCGAACGTCGTTTTATCACATATTAATTTTTTTCCGCTTGAACAAAAATCCACATTTCGTAAGAAGAAATATTGAGCCGAAGCACAAAATCAATGAACTTATCAGAGTGCCTGAAGTTCGTATTATCAAATTAGATGATGAATCCAAAAATGGAATTTATCCTATTAGAGAAGCACTCGCGCTTGCTGTTTCTTTAGAAAAAGACTTAGTAGAAATATCCCCTACCGCAAACCCGCCTGTGTGCCAAATCATTGCTTATTCTAAGTTCTTATACGAACAAAAGAAAAAAGAAAAAGATGTAAAAGTGCAACAAAAAGCAGCTGAAATGAAGGAAATTCGTTTTGGTCCTCAAACCGATGACCACGATTTCAATTTTAAGCTCAAACATGCCGAAGAGTTTTTGACTAAAGGGCATAAAGTACGTGCTTTTGTGCTTTTTCGTGGGCGTGAAATTGTTTACAATGTACAGGGTTTCAGACTATTAGAGCGTTTTGCAAAGGCACTCGAAGATGTTGGGAAAGTGGAAGCTGCTGCAAAATTAGAAGGCAAAAAAGTGTTTGTAACACTTATTCCTAAAAAACCTGCAAAGTAAGATACTGTCTATCTTTTCAAATAAATACTGCCGTTGTTAGCCATCAAGCTGATAACGGCTATTTCTGCGTATATAACTAATTTTAGCTAACGCAGCATACATGGCTTTCTCCTAAAAAAATACTTGAATAAAAAAGTTGAATTTTACCACAAAGCTCACAAAGAATGCACAAAGAACTCAAAGGTGTATAGAAAAAAAGGCTATTTTGTGTTCTTAGTGATGGCTTTTCTTTGTGAACTTTGTGGTTGTATCTTTTATGATAAAGCCATTAGACAGTATTTCTTTATATAGTTTTTTCGTAAAAAATCCCTAACTTTGCCCTATATTTTCTATATCAATGCGCATACCTCCCGAAAAAGTAGATGAAATTTATCGTGCGATGGACATTATGGAAATCGTTGCTGATTATGTTACGCTCAAAAAGAAAGGCACAAATTACTGGGCTTTGTCTCCGTTTGCCAAAGAAAAATCGCCTTCTTTTGCCGTAAATCCTACAAAAGGCATTTACAAGTGTTTTAGTACAGGAAAAGGCGGAAATGCGATTGGTTTTTTGATGGAATTAGAAGGCTATTCTTACCCCGAAGCCTTGCAGCATGTTGCCAAAAAATACAGCATTGAAATCCCCGTTGAGCAAGACAATCAAGAATATGTGCAGCAAAGAGATCATCTCGAAAGCCTTCATATTGTGATGCAATATGCAGCAGATTTTTATCATAAAAACTTGATGGAGAGCGAGGTAGGGCGCATGATAGGTTTGGCATATTTCAAAGAAAGAGGCATTTTAGAAACTACCATTAACATATTTCAATTGGGTTATGCCTTTGATGAATGGGAATCTTTGGCAAAACAAGCGATTGCTGACCATCATAATCCCGATTATTTGATAGAAACAGGCTTATGTTCTCGCACCGAAAAATCGCAAAAACTCATAGACCGATTTCGGGATAGGGTCATGTTTCCTATCACAAATCCTGTGGGGAAAATTGTGGGTTTTGGGGGACGTATTTTGAAAAACAAGGAAAATGAGGCAAAATATATCAATTCTCCTGAATCGCCTATTTATCATAAAAGTAATATTCTTTTTGGTTTGCACCAAGCAAGAACGGCAATTCGAGAGAAAAACCTTTGTATTTTGACAGAAGGGTATCTTGATGTGATTGCTTTATATCAAGCAGGTATTTTAAATGTCGTGGCTTCGAGTGGCACATCTTTGACGGAGGAACAGAGCAAACTCATTCGTCGTTTTACCAAAAATGTACTGTTTGTATATGATGGCGATTCGGCGGGTGTGAAAGCTACCATGCGAGGCATTGATATTTTGGTGGCGGAGGGCATGGCGGTTCGCTGTCTCACTTTGCCCGACAATCATGACCCTGATTCTTTTGTAAAAGCCTTTGGTGCAGCCGCTTTTGAGTTACAAATTACCAAAAATGGCTTGGATTTTATGGATTTTAAAATTCAAGAATTGCAAAAAACAGGCGGAAATAGCCCTTCGGAGCAAACAGAAAGGTTACGTACTTTGGCGCAAACCTTGGCACGTATTCCTGATGCAATCGAGCAGCAAATGTATGTGCGAGATGTGGCAATTAAGCTAAAAGTGGCAGAGGAGTTGATGCAGCAAGCGGTGGCAGAGGCAATGCAAATGCAGCAGAAAGAAACAGTGCGGGAGATTCGGCGGGTGCATGGCGGCAATGTGCCTGCACCTGTGGTGGAATTGAAGCCACAAGAAACCCTGCCTTTTGCTTCGCAAGAAAAGGAAATTATGCGTATTTTAATTCGTTATCACAACAAATCTTTTCTTTTTGCGGTAGATGAAGACCCTAATGCTGCGCCAGCGGAAATCAATGTTGCCGAAAGTATCATGATGGAATTGGCGGGCGTTTCTATGTATAATGCTGTGTATGAAGAGATTAAAAAGCATACTTTTGAAGTGTATGAACAAAAAAAGAACTGGAACTTGGACATACATTTTTTGCTCAATCATGAAAATGAGCAAATTCGCAGCACTACCGCCGATTTGTATTTTGAGCGTTTTTCTATTTCCGAAAATTGGAAAAAGTATGATGTTTTGACCCCAGAACTTGACCAAAAATTGTCAGAAGCAGTTTTCGGTCCTATTTTGTATTATAAATTTCAACAACTTGGAAAACTCATCGCAGAGCAAAAACAAGTATTAAAACAACTTTCTGAAAATCCCGAAGCTGATGCCACACATGAAGATGAGGAATTTGCTCGTTTTAATGAACTTTTATTGTTGAAACAAAAAATAGATGGCAGAATTGGCATTGAAGGGGCGAGTTGGGCGTTTTGAAAACATGTTAGCCTTCATAAAATATATCTGTTTGAAATCCCACTTTATGGAGAATAGTTTCAGGATTATTCAGGTGATATACCCTCAATTTCTTCCAAATATCATTCAGAAAAGCATCTGTACTACTTGTGTCTATCTCGGCATCACTTTCCCACAAATCAAACAAATTATCAAGTGCCTTATCCACTTCTTTTTTCAAATTTTCGATAAATCCATATATTTCTATTTCTGTATTACAAAGGGAAAAATTGCGAATAATATATTCAAAAATAGGCTTTTGAATATCAATCAACCTGCTATCATCTGCATCAGGTGTCGATACACCGCCTGTATAGCCATAATAAGTAGCATTTCCCCATTGGGTTCTGCCTAATTCGTTAGCTGTCCAGCAAGCAAAGACATACGTTTTTCTCTTAGAAAGAAGGTTTATTTCTTCCTTTTCTAATACTGGATTTCCATTATTATCTTCAAAATAAAATGGCTTCCCATGCGTTGCCACAAATAAAGGAATATGCGGAAGGCTTTGTAATGTTAATATTAAGTTGTCTTTAATCGCTTGATTATTAATTAGCTGTGTGGTAGTTTTTTGCAATACAGGCAATATTACTGCCATATTTCCTTTTGTAGCCTCATCAAAAGCCGTAATAAATACTATCATACCGAAACCTTTTTATTTGCTTTTCTTATCATAAAATCTCTTGACATTCTGAGTAAATCAGCAGTATAACTTCTCCCTAAATCTGTTCCATTTTCGATTTGCTGCACGATTTCAGCCGCAGAGTAAGTATAACCGTCCATAGTACGATATACAACGGTTTGTTGCTCATAGACTTCTTTTAATAAATTGGAAAAGATTTTCAAATTCATATTTAAAGAAATAGCGTTTTCTATGTTAGGAACAGTATGATTCAATAATTTACTCATTCCTACCATAAAATCTTTGAGCGATTGATTCCTTGCACAAGCATTTGAAAGGTTTATTTCTCTTAAAAAAGAAAGGTCTGATTTGTTTTCTTTGTACCCAATAAGTTTGTTTAATACAAAAGATGGATACATAATTTCTTCGGGCAAAGGTAAATTATGGATTCTATTTTTCGCATCTTCTGTTTGCGCTTGCTTCAATAACAAGTCTTTATCGGCTAATATCCAAGATTCGATTTCTTCGACAGCAAAAAAGATGGTAATATTTTCTTCGCTAAATTCTTCTTTTGCCTTTTTTCTCGCACTTGAAACAAATATCTCGTCAGAATCCATTAAAATAGCAATATGACTTTTATCTGAATTTTTATGCGCTTGTAGATATTTTTTGATGAGGCTTTTTCCATTACAAATAATGATTTGTATTTTTTGCATGTCAAATCCCGCAGCCATGAGAATATAGCTTACCACTTCCTTATCTGTTATTCCTTCCACTAAAAGGATTACGTTTTTTTCCACGTATTTAATGAATGTAATTTAGAAGCAAATATACAATTTTTTTTTATTTGCTAATAATAAATTTACCCCAGCCCCATTCTTTCCAAGCCACTTGCTTCATCTTCAATGAGTTCCGTTTTAGAAAACCATTTTGGGAGAAAAAGCAAAATAGCCGCAAGCCCTAATTGCAATAGCAAAATCAAGATGCCTTGATGCGCCCATTTGTCAATAACAGGGTAGGGGAGGGTGATAACAAAATGCGAAAGGAGCATCATACCTTTTAAGAGGAAATGGGTAAGATAGCCTAACAGTATGTTAATCAAGGGGATATAGGCAAGCATCAACATCACAAAACCTACCATAACCGCTACATAGCCCAAAAGTGCCATCAAAACGTTGCTTAGCAGAAAATAAGTAGGAAATTTTCCAAAAGCCATCAAAATAAAAGGAAAAGTGAAAACTTGGGCGGAAAGGGTAATGCCAATCCATGAAAAAATTTCATTTAAAACCCTGGAATTTGTGCGGAAATAATTTTCAAAGATGGGATAAAAAATGACAATGCTGGCTACTGCGCTGTAAGAAAGTTGAAAACCTAAGTTGAATAATACGCTTGGCGAAAAAAAGATTTGAATAATAGCGGCTAAACCCATCAAATTCAGTATTTTATATCTTCTACGGAAAAATTTTGCCAATAAAATAATGCAAAACATTGCCACAGACCGCACAACTGATGCGCCTGCACCACACAAAAGCATGTAGCCAAGTAGCAATCCCATAACAACCAAGTTTTTGTATCTTTTTCCTTTGGGAACAAAATGTAAAGGCGTAAGCAAAAGGTTTAACAAAATGAAAATCATGGAAATATGCTGCCCCGAAATTGCCAAAATATGGCTTACACCTGCCTGCGAAAAGTCGGAAGATATGTCTGAATCTAAAAAGTCATTTTCGCCCAAAAACATGGCTGCTGCAATGCCTGCTGTTGCGCTGTCGGGCATGATGTGGAAAATTTGTTTTGTCAGAGACGTTTGTATTCTTTCTATTTGATAATCAAAGTTTTGCCTTTTCCCTGCTACTTCAAAATGGCGGGTTTTGCAAGAAAGATAGATGTTATTTCTGTGTAAATAATTCAAATAACTCACATTTTTAGACTCAACTTCTCGCACATAGCCCGTAAAATACAAACTATCATGCTTTTCTATTTTCGTAGCTAACAAAGTAGAATCAATCGTAAGCCTCATTTTTGCAGGAAAAGAAACCAAAAGACTATCTTGCATATAACCCACTATTTCTACCTGTGTCCCTCGCCCACCATTGTCATATTGCTTCACATTTCCACACACAACTGCCACCATTTGATGCTTTTTTCCAATGAAATCTTCTGGAAAAACAGGCTTTTTTGTGCCTTGTAAATTCCATAAAACCGCCCCAATTCCTACAAAAGTGCCTAACATAGCAATATCTAATCCTCTTTCTATGCCCAAAATCGCTTTTTTTCTCCCCATAAAAAATAAAATTCCCATTGCCAAAGCAAAAGGAATCGCAATCCAAACCACAAAAATCTCCCATTTTTCTGCCGCTAATACACCGAAAATCAAACAGATACATAAAACCAATAAAGGCATGGTACGAAGTTCTTTCAAGAATAAGGAGATATTTTCTTTCATAGCGGAATTAATTTTCGACAAAAATACTTTTTTTTGGGATTTCTCCCAAAAAAATAACCCATTCTTGAAAAAATGGGTTTTGAGCCGTATAAAATTTGATATTATCTGCTTGCTACAAGTATCTTTTAGTCATAATCTACGGCATATTTTTTCGCACCCAAAATAGACATTTCGTCCAATACATCTACCAATGTACTGTATTTAGAATCGGTTTGAGGTTGAATCAAAAAAATAGGGTCCCAACAGTCATTTTGCTTAGTTCCATCACAAATTTGGGCAAACTTGTTAAGATGCTTTTGAATTTCAGGGCGAACTTTTTGGCAAGAAATACGCTCTTTTTTGAGACTGTCCAAACCCACAAAATATTCAACCTCATTGTTTGAACAAATCCGCAAAGTCATTATTTTGTTGGCACTCATGGGCGTTTTTTCGCCGCCTTTGGGAGCCATTGTCAGTCGCATCATTTTGGAAGACGACATCGCTGCTGTAAGTACAAAAAAAGTGAGCAATAAAAACGCCACATCTACCATCGCTGTCATGTCTATACGAGGGGAACGGCGTTTGCCTGTAAAGCCTGTTATCTCTGCCATATCGAGAAAAATTGAATGTTTCTCAAAAGAGCGATTTACCTATTTGATTCCATAAAAAAAAGTATTTATTTATGTATGCTTACTTTCTCGCAGATTTACACAGATTTAACCGCAAATTTTCGCAAATAAATACCTAATCTGTCTTAATCTGCGTTCTTTATCTGCGAAAATCTGCGAGACCCTAAACCGTTGTAAAAAAATCAGTATCCACTTACCAACAAATTTCTAGCTGCCTTTTCTCCACATTTTTGATATTTGTTGTAGGCTAAAACGGCTTTTTCTCGTATTTTTTTGATAGATTCTTGACGCACATAACCGCCCAAAGCATCATGCAAGGTATAGGCTTCGGGACACATCAAACCTGTTGTCCATACAAGCGGATTTGCCTTTGTGGGTTTTAGATAAGGCGCGAAATATTTTTGGCTGATACATGCCAAAATAATACAATCTCTTTTTTTACCATCTATGTTTTTAAAACTTTCCTGTAAGTTAAAATCCATCAAACCATCATGTCCGATATAAGACAAAAGTTTGGCATTCCCATGCGTTCCTATCACCACATTTCCGATATGCAAGGTGTCTTTTTCCTGCCCTGAACAAGCATATAAAAAATCTTGTGTACATTGTTGAATATATTCGCCATCGTAGGCATCAGCCACAAGATAATATTCTTCTCTTTCTAAATGTCTGAAAATGAGCCTCTCTAAACGGATAGAATCTACTTTTAAGGTTTTGATTAATTGCCACTCTTCACTTTTGTTAAAAAAAGTGCGAATCCCATAGCCACACCCCCAATACAAATTATTGTCAGGGTCTTTGCCATTGCCTATTTTGGGAGGAACAGGCACGATTCCCTGAAACTCATTATCACACAAGGCAACCATAACATGAATGGTGCGTGTTGTGGTATCAAATGCAAGGATATTTTCATGCACTAAACGAGGTTCTGCCATTTTGGTATGCGAGAAATTGCAAGCATATAGGCATAAAAGTAAGAATAAGTAATAGATTTGCATTTGTTGTCGTTTTGGCGAGACAAATATAGCATTTTAGGCATAAATTATCGTTAAAGATGCAAAAAAAATGGGGGAAATAGGGGTTTTATGAAGTGTTTTTTGCAAAATAGATTTCTATTTCGGTAATTTACGCACTTATTGGTACTCATTTTAGTGAAAAATATTTGCAATCGCAATTATGTCAGAAACCAACGGAAAATCAGGACACTATCACCCCCTCACAATGGCGGGCGTTATTGTCGCCTTAGGGATTATTTA
>JAAFHL010000121.1 GCA_013298365.1 Bacteroidota bacterium
CATTTGGGGATTGATGAAACGCCAGCCAAAACTTGTGTCAAACATTTGTTGGTCTCTGCCAAAAGCGGAACCTGCTTTTGAAAGCACCCAAGGTCCACGTGTCATATTTTCTACCCCACCTGCAATGAAAAAATCGCCATCACCCGTTTGAATCGCACGATGTGCATGTACAACGGCTGACATGCCCGATGCACACAAACGATTTACGGTTTCGCCTGGCACAGTAAAAGGCAGCCCTGCCAAGAGCAAAGCCATTCTTGCCACATTTCGGTTATCTTCTCCCGCCTGATTTGCGCAGCCTATTATAACGTCGCTAATTTCTTCGGCAGGAAGGTTAGGATTACGTGCCAAAAGTTCTTTTAGCACAAGTGCCGCTAAATCGTCTGTACGAATGGCAGACAAAGTGCCTGTAAAATTGCCAATCGGCGTGCGAATGGCATCTATAATGAAAGTGGAAGACATTTATAATAGATTAGTTTGTAGTTAGGGTGCAAAATTAGGCTTTTTTTACTATTTACACAATATTTTCTCAAAACACCATTTCCATTTCTACTCCAAAGTGGTCACTCAAATTGTAATCTGCTTTTTGGGAACGAAAAATATTGACTTTTCTACGAGCCACCTTTACTTTTTTGCCATTTTTGCGCAATAAAATATAATCTAAAATCGGATTTTTATCTTTTTTATCAAATTTATAATTCATGCCACCCCAAGTTGATTGCACATCGCCATCAAGCTCGCCATCTTCGGCATCTAAAGAAGTAAGCATGTCTTTATAGTTCAAAGTATCCATTTTTTCGGTATTCAAATCGCCGCCTATTATAAGCGGTACATCTTTTTTGGAAAAACGGCTAATCAATTCTTCTTGAATCTGTCGAAACTGTTTTTTGCGGGTAAGCGGATAATTTTCGGCTTGCAAATGTGTACCAATCAGATGGAATTTCTTGCCCTGCTTCTCCCCTTCTACCATCATCGCCCCCTTGCGAGCCATACAATCGGCAATCCCTTTGCAATAAGAGAACTTTGTTGTTCCCAAAAGATTCAGTTTTATCTTACTCAAAATCCAAACGCCACTATTTGCCTTAAATGAAAAGCCTTCATTATTTGCAGGCTCGATGATATAGGGAAAACTATCCTTTATCATTTCATAAATAATGACCCTCGCTTTTTTCATAAAAGCTTCTTGCAGCACAATTACATCATAGTCGCTGTTACGCAGCATCTCGCCAATCTCAATCGCACGTTCTACCTTATTGGTAAAAGTGATAAATTCGGGCAGCATAAAAATATTCCATGACAAGACTTTGAGTTGCACAGGGCTGTCTATGCTATCTTGCTGCGCATACGTTTTGGCAAAATATGCAGGAAAAATGACTGTCAAAAACAAGAAAAAACAAGCAAAAAATAACAATTTACGCATTTGTGTAATGTTTTTATAAAAAAAAGAGAGAAATTTGTAATTTTATTTGGAAGTATCATTTTTCTTACATAACTTTGTCTTATCAAAATGATTCAAGTATTTCAAATATACGAAAAGCATCAAGATATAGTATTTAGTTCTTTCAAAAATAAGCCATAGTTTTAATTCATATAGTTAAATAATCGTATTTAAACCATTTATTATCAATCATTTGTTTTTATTCTCTAATCTTTAACTGTTTTTTCGCTTCAAAAGTAAAGCGAGTTATTTTTTAAAAAAGTGTAAATCTTTCTTTTTTCTTACACAAAAGTAAAACAAAACCTAAATGTAAGATAAAATCAAAAAAGGATAAAATAGCTTGCTTTACTTCATTTTTTTTGGAAAAAGTTTTTTTCTATTGTGTATTAACTTCGCAATGTAATCAACTCTGACTTTTTCTTCGTAAAATCAACCTTTAACTTTTATTTTTTCATCTCCACAAACCTTTAATTTCGTTTCGTTATGTTTCAATCTCTCAACACTTTCACAAATACAGTAAAATTAGGAGCTTTTATTTTAGTAGCTCTTTTTGCGTTCACAAATAGCTTCGCACAAGGCGATGTTTCGGTATCAAGAGGCGTATCAAGCACACAAGCAGGTGCAGCTACAGAAACGGTGCATGAGCTTATGGGCAAAGCCTCTTTTTATGGAGACGAGTATCAAGGCAGAAAGGCTGCAAATGGCGAAGCTTTCGACAATCTGCAATTTACCGCAGCACACAAAACTTTGCCTTTTGGTACAATGATAAAAGTTACCCGCAATGACAATGGCAAATCGGTAGATGTGCGTATCATAGACAGGGGACCTTTCAAACCTGGACGTGTGGTAGATTTGTCGCAAGCTGCTGCAATGTCTATTGGATTAGTACGTGATGGGGTAGCAGATGTTACAGTCAAAATTATCTCTACGCCACAAACAGCTATTTTAGCTACAAATAATGGCACAAAACCTGAACAAACAGCTATTTCGCTTGAAGATAAAAACATAAAAGTTATTTCTGCGCCGCAAGATGATTATGGCATACAAGTAGGTGCTTTTTCTGATGTAAAAGCAGCAGAACGTGCAACACAAAATTTAGGACAAAAAGGCATTAATAACTTGGTAATTCATACAGGTACATCAAGCAGCAATGCCGTAGTATTTCGGGTAATTGTAGGTCCTTTTGAACAAAAAGAAGAAGCCCAAAAAGTATATGAAATGCTTGCAGGTATAGAAACCGCAGGTTTAGTGATAGATATGAATAATTTAAGATAGTTGAAAGTGGAAAATTAGTAAAAGAATACAAAGCCCGCAAATATTCTCTCTTAACTTTCAACTTTTCATTATCAACTTTCAACTAAAATATATAGTTTGTGGAATTAAAGTGGGAAATTTGTACGGAAAGCCGCAATCGGGAGATTTCGGCTTTTACTTTTTGGCTATCATTGTGATAGAATTTTTGTGGTTTTGGCTTCTTTTTAGGCAAAAAAGAGATGTCATTTTTAGCATGTATTTATGAAAAATATTTTGTTTATTTTTATTTTTTCGACTCATTTTATGTTGGCACAAATTCCTACATGTACACAAGGCAAAATCGTAAGAATAGAAAATTTCGCTTCTAAGTTTGTAGCAGCCCGAAATATAGATATTTGGTTACCAAATAATTATACGTCAAAAAAGAAATATGCCGTTGTATATATGCACGATGGCCAAATGCTTTATGACAGCACAATGACTTGGAATAAACAGGCATGGGAAGTGGACAGAACTATACAAAAGCTGATAGATGAACACAAAATAACAAGGTGTATCATTGTAGGAATTTGGAACAGCAGCACAAGACATAGCGATTATTTCCCACAAAAGCCCTTTGAAACGTTGTCAAAAGAAGCACAAGACAGCATTTACAGGGCAGTTAGAGGAAATGGGCAAGCCGTTTTTAGCACAAAGATTCATTCAGACGATTACCTGAAATTCTTGGTAACAGAACTTAAACCCGTGATTGACAGCACTTTTGCTACCTATACAGACCGAAAACACACTTTTATTGCAGGTTCGAGCATGGGCGGACTCATTTCTATGTATGCAATTTGCGAATATCCCAGCATTTTTGGTGGCGCAGCTTGCCTTTCTACCCATTGGCCAGGCATTTTTTCTGCGGAAAACAATCCTATTCCTGCTGCATTTATGCTATATCTAAAAGAAAATCTGCCTTCTCCCAACACACATAAAATCTATTTTGATTATGGTACAGAAACATTAGATGCTTTATACGCACCTTTTCAGCAGCAAGTTGATGTGATTATACAAGAAAAAGGATTTTCTGCTCAAAACTGGATAAGCCAAAAATTTGAGGGAGAAAATCATAGCGAAAACGCTTGGAAAAAACGGCTTCATATTCCTTTTACGTTTTTGTTAGGGAGAAAATAATTTATCCTAGACTTCTTGCGAAAGTAAATGTGGGTTCATAGTAGCGGACAGAACGAAACACCATACTATATTTTGTCTCCCAAAAATGACTTTCACAAGAAGTCTATTTAAAAATCTGTATGTTTGTAGAAAATAAAGAAAGTTAGATATGGCAGAATTTTATTCCGTAAGGATTCAGGATTTTGAAAAGTTAAGGACTGAAAATCGTGTGTATGTGGACAAAACACCGCATATATACAACCTGATAAAAGCAGGTGCAAGCCCTGTTTACTTTCTTTCTCATCCACGAAGATTTGGTAAATCTTTGTTAGTGAGTACTTAGGCTTAGGGTTTTAGCCATTTCCGACTAACTCCACAAAAATTGTCAGACAACCTCATATATTTCTCTTGCAGTACATGAACCGAGATTTCATTGTCCAAAAAATGAATTTCTTCGTTTAAGACAAGCCTTTTTTGCTACATAAAAGAAAAAAGATTTGTACGATTTTTGCGATAGTTACCTTTTGACAAGGAGGCAACTACTACTATCATCAAAGATAATATCAATATATCATACTCTCCTATTACTAATGAACATATCGCTATAATGCCCGCTAATAGTAACAATTTTTTTGTACTACTTCTGTAAAAAGAGGTTCAGGCTCTTTTTGTCCTTCGTTTTCTGCTGAGTAATGGTCAAGTGTAGAAAAAAATATGTCCATATTTTTAATTTTAAGTTTACTTTAACACGCCCAACTCGCTTCAACCTTACTCCCTTTTTCCTTATCGTTTGTGATGCGCAAAAATGCCCCGATTTCCTGTTGCAATTCCTCTACATGCGAAATAATGCCCACAATGCGGTTTTCCTTGCGCAAAGCATGGAGCGTTTCAAAAATAATGCGCAATGATTCTTTGTCTTGCGAACCAAAACCCTCATCTATAAAGAAGAAATTTTTGTCGGATTGTACTTGTTTTTGCACAGAATCGGCGAGGGCAAGGGCAAGCGAAAGTGCCGCCTGAAAAGTCTGCCCGCCCGAAAGCGTTTTGATGCTACGGGTTTGCCCATTGTTGAGAAAATCTATTATTTGAAAATCTGTTCCATCAGCAGGCTTAAGTTCTAAAGTGCCTTGCGTAAATTTCTTAAAACGAGTATTTGCAATGGTACACAGATTTTGAATAAAAGTGCTTAAAACAAACTGTACAAAGCCGTTTGCTTTAAACATATTCGTCATTATGGCAATATTTGTGCGTTTATCGTCTAAGTGAGACAACTCTTTTTCAAGCACATTTTTTTCCTTCAGTTTTTCTTTCAAAACTTCGCACTTTTCTGTCAATGCTCCTATTGTTTTTAAGACATCAGACGCCTGCTTTTTTAGCGTTTCTAAATTGTTTTTGAGTTGCAAAAAATGACTTTCATCAAAACTTTTACCATGAAGTTGTAATTCTAATTCGGATAAGGTTTGTTTGGTTGCATTAAGAGAAATTTTGAACTTATCAATTATTTTTTTCTCTGACTCAGGATTGATATTTATGCCCAAAATTTCCTGTACCTTTGCCTCTGTTCCAAAAGGTGAAAAAAGAATTTTTTCTGCTAATGTTTGCTTTAATTCTGATTGTTCTTTTTCTTCCTCTTTCTTCTGTTTTTCAAGGGTAAATATTTCTCCTTGCAACTTCGCTGTTGTATTTTGAAGCTGTTCTAACTTACCCTTAACTTGCAAATACATTGTTTCTCTGCTCTTTAATCCTAATTTTGACTGTGTGATTTCTTCCAAAATATGTTCTTTAGAACGATCTTCATAATCCTCCCAATGAATTTCCGTAAGTAGTTTTTTTCCTTCATTAAATCCTGCACTATATCTATGATAATCCTCTGAAATTTCATCTAAACGCTTCTTATATTTGTCTAATTCTTCTTCATTTTTTTGCTTTTCTTTCTCAAAGATATGTATTTTTTCTGCCAAATTTTTGATTTCTGTTTCTTGTTTACGCACAAATAACAGTTCACTTTCTATGTCGGTTTTGTCTTTTCCTTGATAGGTTTTCCATTCAAATGCCTTTTGCCAAATTTCGCTTTGTTGTTGATTATGAAGGAGTTTCTTTTGCAAAATTGCCTGTTTTTCTTCATTTTCTGTCAATCTTTTTTGCAAATCGGAAAGTTGAGAAATGACAAGTTCTGTCTTTTGGATTTGCTGCAAAAGGTTTTTGATTTCCTTTTGCGTTTGCGCAACATGTCCTTCCCAATTTTCAATCGTTTCTACTTTTGCATGGTGCAAACTGCCACACAAAGGACATGCTTCACCTTCTTGCAAAGCTGCTGCATAGTCTTTGAGCGCAACTTTTACGCTAAAAAGTTGTAGCTTTTCCCGATATTTTTCTTCTTGTAGGGTCAAATTTTCTTTTTCTACCTTCAACACTTCCTGCAATTTTGCAATCGGCAATTCAAATTGAAGGGCAGAAATGCCTACATTTTCCAATAATTTGTGTTTTTGTTTGTGTAAATCTTTTTGAGTAGAAAGACATTCTTCTATTTGATTTTGTACCAATAAAACCTCATTTTCTCGCTTTTCTGCCTCTACAAACCAGTCTTTTATTTCATCTAACATATTTCTATTCGGTAAATTTGCCTGTTTACCTTCAATTTCTTGATGTAATGCTTGAATCTTTAGTTTATTTTGCGCCAATTCTTCCTTTTTTTTATGGGTTAAAACTGTCCCTTTTTCCTTTTTGGCAACTAAATCCACAATCATATCAGCGGTATTGCGCAAATTCAATATTTTGTCTAATTGCTCTATCTTTTTGGTCAATTCATGCCTATTTTCATACAGTTTACTGACTTCTTGAAATAGTTTTTCTGTTTTGTCCAAATCATTTTTTGTTGTTGCAAAAAGTTGCTGTTTGCTTTGAAAAATCGCCTGTGTTTTTTCTATTTTTTTCAAAAGCGTTACATTTTGCTCCAAAATTGGCGCAAATTCCCGAGAACAATATTCATATTCCTCTAAACGCTTTTCTCTTGCACCAAAATCAGCCGTTTTTGCTGTCAAATCTTCCAATTCTTTGCGTTTTTCTAAGACTTTTCTGAAAATATTTTGCAAATCTGTCAATTTCCGTATTTCCAATTCCTTGCTTTCTACTTGATTGTTAAGTTGTTGTGCAAGTTCTTTTTGCGTTTGCAAGTCGCTTTCAGCTTGCTGCACAAGTTCAGGATTGATATCGGCTATTTTTTGAAATAAAGCATCTTTTTCGATAAATAATTGGGTATATTTTTGTTCTACTTTTTTTGTTTTTTCAGATAAATCGAACTTTTGAAGATTGAATATTTTTTTTAACATCACAGTTCTATCTTTATCTCCCATATCAATGATAAATTTCTGAAATTTACCTTGTGGAATGATAATGGTTTTTGAGAAATTCTGATAGTCAAGTCCTATCGTTTCTTCTATTTTGTCCAAGCCCATAGGTAGCCATTTATCGCTATCCCATTTATAATGAAAACGGTCTATTTTTACTTCCTCAAACTTTTTTTTATCTCTTTTTCCAATTACTTCCGCTTTATACAGTTCTTTTCCATTTTTACCTGCCCAAAATTCAAAATAAATTTTCAATGAATTTTCGGAAAGGTTCATCATATTATAAGACCGTTTATCGCTCTTATTTAAACGCTCACTTTCGCCATACAAGGAAAAAGTAATTGCCTCCAAAATCGAAGATTTGCCGCTACCTGTCGCCCCAAAAATGCCGAATAATTGCGCTTGTGTAAGCGTTTCAAAATCAATATTTTGCGAAGATTTGTAGGAATTTAAGCCTTGAATCGTAAGTTGTTTAGGAATCATATAGAAATATTTGTATTTTTTTTCCAAATATAGGAAGATTTTAGCAGAAAAAAATGTTTTTGGTAATTTTTTTGTATTTTTGTCTCGCAGATTAGTGCAGATTTTCCGCAGATTAGCGCAGATAATGTCAAACCTAGGTTTATCTATGTGCTAATTTATGAAAAAAATAGTAATTATTATGCGAAAAAAGAACATAGCTATTGGTTTTGATGATTTCAAAACACTGCGAGAAGGGAATTATTATTATGTTGATAAATCTCTGTTTATCAGCGATATACTCAATTCGGGGCAAGTTGTACTTTGCACTCGTCCTCGCAGATTTGGAAAGACCTTAAACCTTTCTATGTTAGAATGTTATTTTGATATTAAACAAAATAATTGTCATCTTTTTGAAGGCTTAAAAATTGAGCAAGACCCTGATTTTGAGCAGCATTTGAATAAATATCCAGTCATTAGTATTTCTTTTAAAGGCATCAAAAAAAATAGTTGGACAGATTGTTATACACAAATTGTAGAAAATTTTCAACAACTGTATGATAAGCACAAATATTTATTAGCATCAAATTTATCGGAAAATGATAGGCAAAGATTTGAAGCTATGCTTTCCAAAAAAGCAAGTCAAATTGAAACGGAGAACGGATTATTTTTCTTATCAAGATTATTATATGAGCATCATAATCAAAAAGTTATCATTTTAATAGATGAATATGACAGCCCAATTTATGTGGCTTATGAAAAAGGCTATTATGCGCAATTAATGGATTTTATGCGCCCTGTTTTTGAGTTTTCGTTAAAAAATAATCGTTATTTGGAAAGAGGTGTGGTTACAGGTATTTTGCGAATTGTGAAAGAAAGTTTGTTTTCGGGCATTAATCATTTGGCGGTTTCGTCTATTTTGGATTATGATAATATTTCAGATAAATTTGGTTTTACCACTATTGAAGTGAAAGAAATGTTTGATGCGTATGAACTTTCAGATAGTTTTGAAGATGCAAGTAATTGGTATAATGGTTATATTTTTGGTGAACATAAAATTTTTAATACTTGGTCTGTGTTAAATTATGTATATAGACCTAAAAATGGTTTTATGCCTTATTGGGTCAATACTTCGGGAAATGCCTTGTTAAAACAATTAATGTTAAGCGGTGTTCATAATATTAAAGAAAAAATACAACCTTTGTTGAACGGAGATGAGATGCTAACGACAATTCCTGGCGAATTAACGTTTTCAGATTTAGAAGTGAGAGATGATGCAATTTTTTCATTATTATCGTCTTCGGGCTATTTACAAGTGGAAAGACAGCCGAAAGATGACTGTGAAATCTCTTATAAATACCTTGTCAAAATACCTAATATTGAGATAAAATATGTCTATCAAACGACTATTGAGGCGTGGCTAAATGTTGACATGAAACTGCTAAATGCTAAGTTTGATGAAATGTTATTAGCATTAACAAGGGGAAATAAAGAGCCTTTTGAGCATTATTTTGAGAAATTTTTGTTGAGTTCGGTGAGTGCGCATGATACAAAAGAGCCTGATACCGAGAACTTTTATCATGCTTTGGTCTTGGGAATGTTGTCAAAATTAGATGCTGAATATATCCTAAAATCCAATCAAGAGGCGGGTTATAGGCGTTATGATATATGTTTGATTCCTAAATATCAATTTCCCAGACGCTATTATGGACAAAAAGGAATTTTGATAGAATTGAAATTGGCAAATAGAAAGACCTCATTATCAGCCGCTTTGAAAGCTGCCGAACTTCAAATAAACGAAAATCGCTACGAAGCGGATTTTCAGCAATATGGCATAACCGATATTTTTAGGATTTGTATTGCTGTGAAGGGTAAAAGGTTTGAAATCAAAGAAATATAATTTTATGATAAAACAGTTCTTATTTTCACTTATTATTTTATTTTTGCTTGAGGCATTTTCTTTTCCGCCCAAAATCAAAGTGCAAGTAGATAATCCCTTGAATGACAGCATTTTTGTCAATCTTGATGGGAAGGATTCTTTTTGGGTTGCACCTAAGAAAATTAAAAATATTTTGCTCAAAAGTGGCAAACATTCTTTTACCACGTCCATCAAAAGAAAGGTGTATTGCAATGGCTATTTTGATTCGCCTTTTGATGGCGTGATGAATGCCACAAAGTCAGTGTATGTGGTGTGGAAGGATATTTTTATGAAAGAAGAAAAGGAGGAATATTATGAGCATATAGATGAAAGTGAGGTAATTATACATGGAAAAAGTTATTTTGCAGACCTCAAAGTCTTTGATGAAACTTCGTTTTATATTCCTGTGGAATGGGATTTTGGCTTGGAAACGCCATTTCCTCGAACGGTTTCTTTGGGTGATGAGCCTTTTAAATTGGTTACAAAAATTTATCGAGAAAGTGAATTTGTGCGGGAATACAATAATGTTGCGAACTAAAATGCTTACTTTTTCGTATAAAATCTTAAATTTAACTAATTTTAAAATATGAAAACAATCTTATTCTCCACAATTGCTTCATTGTTCTTGTTTTGGGGTTTCAATAGCCCTTTGATTACTTCTGGCGGCAATCCGCCAAGTACAGAAAATCGAAATTTGACTAATTTTACCGTTATTAATGCTGCCTTTAATGGCGAAATAGAGGTAACGCAAGCCGATGAAGACAAAGTTACGGTAATTGCCGACCCTGCAAAAATGGCTTCGATTACGACACGAGTAGAAGACGGTGTTCTCTATATTTCGAGCAAAGAATCCTATAACAAAAATTGTAAATCTGATGATACCCCTATGAAAGTACAAGTTTCTATCCGCAACCTAAAAGAAATTACTAATTCTTCAAATGGCTCTTTTATTTCTACTAATACGCTCAAAGGCAATGTGTTAGAAATAAATAATGCGTCAAATGGAAAAATGGAATTAAATTTGAACTATACTACTTTCAGTTGTAACACAAGTGCGAATGGTAGAATGATTTTGAAAGGCAAAGTACAGCAAGCCGAAATCAATAATGTAATGAATGGTGCTTTTGATGCAGAAGGATTGATTGTGGAAAATATGGTATTGAATAATACCGCAAACGGACGTGCAAATGTCTATGCAAATCAATCTTTGGAGATAATCAAGCAGGAAATGGCGCTGTTTCGTATTCAGGAAATGCGAATCCTGAAATCAATAATTCAGGGCATGGGTCTGTAAGTAAGAAAAAATAAGGAGGAATGCGCACAGATTTGTCGCAAAAAAGCGGCAAATCTGTGAAAAAACTCAAATAATCCTTTCTGCCCCAGTATAAATATTAAAAGAATGTGCTTTTAGGAAACCTACTAAGGTCGTATTTGTCTCCTTTGCCAATTCCACAGCTAACGATGATGGCGCACCAAGTGCGCAAATTATCGGAATTTCTGCCATTGCTGCTTTTTGAACTAACTCAAAACTTGCCCTACCACTTAAAAATAAAATATGATTTTTAAGCGGTAAGTTATTTTTCGAGAAAAAATTGCCAATTAATTTGTCTAAAGCATTGTGTCTGCCCACATCTTCCGCTAAGTTCATAAAATTTCCTGCCGCCGAAAATAATGCAGACGCATGTAAACCGCCTGTACTTTCAAAAATGACTTGTGCTTTTCGTACTTGTTCATTCAATGTTAAAATGATTTCTTTGGCAATTTTTATGTCAGAAAAGGAATGATAATTATTTTTCAACGTTTGAATGGCTTCGATAGAAGACTTGCCACAAACGCCACAACTGCTTGATGTATAAAAATGTCTTTCTATTTTAGATAAGTCTAAAGGAATATCTTTTTTTATTTTTACAATAATTTGATTATCAGATATTTGAGCTATATTTTCTATTTCTGAAAAAGAAGACAAAATGCCTTCAGTAAATAAAAAACCTACTGCCAAATTCTTATCATCGCCAGTAGTTCGCATGGTAATTGAGAT
>JAAFHL010000123.1 GCA_013298365.1 Bacteroidota bacterium
TCTGATGAGGTCTTTGTAGAAATGGCAGAAGGGGGAAATGAGGCTTTTTATTCGGTAGGAATGGGTGCTTTATTTGCGCAACAAACCTGCCTCAAACTGGTGTTTCTCAATGGCTGTGCAACTCGTGAGCAAGCCGATATTTTGCTCAAGGCAGGCGTGCCTGTCGTCATTGCGACTTCTCGCAAAATTCGAGACGATGATGCTACCCTTTTCTCCAAAATTTTCTATCAAGGTATAGAAGGAAATGCCACGATTGCTCGGGCTTTTAAAGAGGCGCAAAGTGCTTTAATGTCGAAACATGGCACATTAGAAGCATTTAGGGGCGTGTTTTGGGACAAAGATGATAGCGTGGAGCAAGACAGTACCGAATTGCCTTGGAATTTATTTTACAATGACGAAAAAAACATAGAATGGAGCCTCCGCCCCGATGAAACAAAAGGCACAGGCAGAACCTTAGTAAATGTAAAAACAGACCTCATTGGCAGGGAAATAGGTTCATATATTATAACGGAATATTTGAGCATTGGTAATTTTGGCTATGTTTTTAAGGCAAAACATAAGAATTTGGATAAACTTGCAGCCGTCAAAGTTTCGCATCGCATTATGAAGGGCTATGAAGCCATGAAAGACATCGTTTTTACAAGCAATAAAGGGCTGAGTGCGCTCAATCACCCGAATATCGCAGCGATAGAAGATGTGGGCGAATATCCCGTAGATAAATACGATATTCGTATTTATATTATCATGGAACTGATTGACGGCGTGCGTTTAGACAAAGCGGAATGGAATATTCAAACGGCTGATAGCAAGAAAATTGTAAGTTATTTTCCACAAATCTTGGAAATCATGGAAGGCTTACGTTCCGCACATGAAACGGTATATCAAGCAGATAGAGGTTATAATATTATGGGGGTTTGGCATGGCAATCTCAAAACCCGTAAAATCATGCTAAAAGGAGGTACAATTCCTAAAATCATAGACTTTATGTTTACTGACCTTACTCGTCAGAAAGAAATTGAACTGGAATATCCTGAAGAATTGGCGGAGGCACTTAAAAGCGAACAACCCGAAGATTACAACTCACCTGAACAAATTGAGGAGGGACGAATTGACAATTTAACCGATATTTTTTCTTTGGGAGCTATCTTTTTGGAGTTGTTTACAGGCAAAAAAGTGAGTGAAGTGAGCTTTGATACAGTTGAAGCTTTGGAGAAAACGATGATAGCTTACAATCCTAAAATTCCTCGTTCCTTGGCAAAAATTATATTTAAAGCGATTCGTACAAACCGAAAAGAAAGATACACAAAAATGAAAGATATGGTAGATGACTTTATGAAGGCTTCTACTTGGTGGTCAAGATTATTGTATCGTTTTGGGATTAGGTGGTTTTAATTTCACGAAAATCTTGTACACTGAGCGGAAGTTAAGTTTACATAAACCTGTAATTATACCTTAGCACAATTTTTAATTATTCATTTTAATTATTAATTACTTACCAACTTTCAACTATTTATCATGGCAATATTATTCGATAGTTTTCAAGAATGGAAAGATTATACAGCAGCACAAAACTGTGAACTTTGGCAGCCTGTGCTTGACTATGAAATGGAGCAAAAAGGACGCTCTGAGGCAGAGATTTGGCAGAAATTGGAGCAAGCCTACGCTGTAATGAAAGATGCAGTCAAGACGGGTTTGGAGCAAAATATGACTTCCATTAGCGGCATGATAAACAATGGTGCAAAAAAAGTGCGGGATTGCAAAGTCTCTGTTTTGGGTGAAAGTTTCCAAAAACTTATTTATTATACGCTTGCCGCCAAGGAATTAAACTCGTGTATGGGCAGAATTGTGGCTGCACCTACGGCAGGCGCATCGGGCATTATGCCTGGTGTGCTTACTACTTTGTCCGAACTGCACCCACATATCACAACTCGCAAAATGTTGGAAGGCATGTTAGTGTCGGCAGGTATCGCATTGATTATTGAAAAAAGAGCGTCTATTTCAGGCGCAGTAGGCGGCTGTCAGGCAGAAACAGGTACAGCAGCAGCAATGGGCGCAGGCGCAATCGTCTATTGTTTGGGTGGCGATATTGAGCAAGTATTTGAATCTGTGGCAATTACGATTATGAATATGTTGGGCTTGATATGCGACCCTGTGGCAGGTTTGGTAGAAGTGCCTTGTGTAAAAAGAAATGCCTCGGCAAGTGTTATCGCTTTTTCTGCCGCACAAATTGCTCTTGCGGGGGATTCTGCGGTCATTCCCGTAGATGAAGTCATTGATGCAATGGGCGAAGTTGGGGCTTCTATGGAAACAAAATACAAAGAAACGGCTTTGGGGGGTATTGCAAATACGCCTACGGCACGTGAAATCGAAAGGCGTGTACTTGTGCAGCAAGTAGAAGAAATTAACGAAGAATAATCCAATTTATATATGCAAGTATTACCTGAAGAAATATTACGCCTTCTCGTCGCCATTTTATTGGGCATGATTATGGGCATCGAAAGAGAATACCGAGGCAAAGCCGCAGGGGTGAGAACGATTGCGCTTATCAGCTTTGGCTCTTGTTTATTTACCTTGATTTCTGCAAAATTGGGTGCATCAAGCCCTGACCGAATTGCCGCAAACATCGTTACAGGGGTAGGATTTTTGGGTGGAGGCGTTATTTTTAAAGACGGATTAAATGTAACAGGACTTACGACAGCGTCCACGATTTGGATTGCAGCAGCTTTAGGAATGTCTATTGCTACGGGCAATTATATCATTGCGGTAGGCGGTTTGGCAATGGCAATTATTGTACTTTCTACCTTTGAATATATTCGAGAAGTCATTGAATTTATCAGAGAATCAAGAACTTATGCCATAAAATTTAATGTAAGCCTCCTTTCTGCGGAAGAATTAGAATCGGTTGTGCAAGAGCAATTTGGCATCAATCATAAGTTACAAAAACTGGTGCGAGATGGCGAAGTAGTAGAAGTTGTATATGAAATTTACGGGCGAGAAAAGAAACTCAACCATTTCAACGAATGGTTAAACGCAAATCCTAAAATCAAATCGTTTAATTATTAGGGGTTCTTATTTCTCGCAGATTTTTGCAGAAAAAAGACGCAGATTAACGCAGAATATAGAAATCTGCGTTAATCTGCGGTTCAATTTGCGCTCATCTGCGAGAAATACTTACGATAAATCGGCTTTCTCGCTGCAAATTGCAACCACAACACAGGATACAACAAGAAGCCAAAAGGTGAGGAAAAGTCTATATCATCAATGATGTACGCACTATTTTCGGTTTTCTTTTCGATTAAATGCCTGTGTTTCCACTTACTGAGGAAAAATGGCAACTTCGTTCCCTCATCAATGAACCATGCTTGATTTTCATCTTGTCCATCTTCTTTGATAAGCGAAATCCAATCTTGTTTTATCCCAAAAGGCAACACAAGTTGTATATGTACTTGGTCATTTTTCTTACTTCCATCAAAACGCAAGAGCAAAGGCTTGGGAAATGATGGCGCAAGTGCTTCAAATAATTTCTTGTCAAATCGCTGAAAAACAGCAAGATAGTTGCCAGAAATCTCCGTTTTAAGGTATATTTTCATATTTTTATCTATATACCCTAAACATCAGATTTGGGTAAAAAGTTTTTGTTTTTAGACAAGTTAATCTCAAATGTTCCCAATGAAAAATTATTGCTGTTGTCGTAATTCCCTATTTTGATATTCACTTTGGGATATGATTCACCAAAATAGGACTTGTATAAGAAACATGGATATCTCATAAAAACGTAAACCACAAAGTTCACAAAGAAAAGCTAACACAAAGAACACAAAGTAGGCTGTTTTTCTATCCATTTTTGTGTTCTTTGTGAATCCTTTGTGAACTTTGGGGTAAAATTAGCCACTTTTATAAAACTATTTTTTTTATGAGAAAGCCATTTAATAAGAAAACTCTTTTTGTGATTCTGCTACTAAGTTTTACCTTTGCCAATTAATATAGATAAAAACAGATGAAATTATTCACAATACCGAATCTTCTCACTTGTCTCAATCTCACTTGCGGGGTTTTGGCGATTATCGGCTTTTGCACAGGCAATCAAGAAGTAGCCCCTATTTTGATTTGTATTTCCTTGATAGCCGATTTTTTAGACGGTTTTGTGGCTCGTTTGCTCAAAATCAATTCGCCCATTGGCAAGGAATTAGATTCTTTGGCTGATGTGGTAACTTTTGGCGTTTTTCCTGGGGTAGTGATGACGTATTTGTTGGCAGAAACTTTTCCTTCGGGCGATTTTTTCAAAATGCGTGAAATTCCTAACCTTGCATTTTGGGCAATTGTATGGATTCCTGCATTTTCGGCGTTGCGTTTGGCAAAATTCAATTTAGATGAAAGGCAATCGGATTGTTTTTATGGCTTAAATACGCCTGCAAATACGATTTTTGTACTCTCTTTGTGGCTTGTACATCATTATCACCCCGAATATTTGCCCAAACAAAATGCAAGCGTTTTTTGGAGTTTATTTGCACTTACGCCCATTTTGGGATTTTTACTTATTTCAGAATTAAAATTATTGGCATTCAAATTCAAAAATTTTACTTGGCAAGACAATAAATGGCGTTTTATGGTGTTAATTACTGCGGTTGTTTTGATAGCAAGTTTGGGCTTGCTCGGCATTCCTTTGGCAGTGATTTCGTATATACTCATTTCACTTTTGAGCAACTTCATAAAATAAATAAGTTTTCGCAAATTATCTGTGCAAATCTGCGTCTTGGAATCTGCGAAAATCTGCGAGAACCTAATAAACAATAACAATGAAAAAGATTCTATTTTTCGCATTACTTTTCTGCACAAGTTTTTTGTTTGCAGACCCGATTGAAGACTTTTCTTTGGCAGATGCCAATAGAATTGTAGCTTTTTTGAAAGAAAATCCTTTTATGATAGATTATTGCGACTGCTGCAACAATGTGTTGAGCGAAGGAGAAGCACCTATTCAAGCAAAACTGGTACGTATCATAGAAAGGGAAATCGTGCCTTGCGAATATGATGCAACTCGTTATTCTATTAGAATTACTGCGGAGATATTGGCAACAAGTGTCGTCAAAGACAACAAGATGACCCATCTTCGTGTCCTACCAAGAGACGAAGCCGAAGAATATAATACCTTGCTTGCTGCGAATTATTTTTTCTGTGCCGATAAAAGAAAAATAGGGCAACTTGGTATGATTACGCAAGATGATAAGTTATATAAAGAATACAAGTGTGGCGGCATAGCGGCTTTTCCTGCACCTTCCGAACTTGAAAGTATCATCAGCATGGAGGAATATATCAAATGGTATCGCAAAAATGCAAGGGAATAAAACGTCCACTGCTTTAAAGGTCTGCGACCGTTTAAAGAGTGGCTAAATAAATAGATTTTTTATGATGAAATATTACCTTCTTAGTTTTGCCACTATCTGCTTTTTAGTAAGTTGTGGCGAAAAAACTTCCAAAGAAAAATTGGTCATTTATTCTCCGCATGGCAAGGAATTGCTGGGCGAATTTGAGAAATTATATGAAAAAACGCACCCAAATGTAGATGTTCAATGGTTGGATATGGGTTCGCAAGAAGTATTTGACCGAGTGCGCACAGAGTCGCAGAATGCGCAAGCCGATATTTGGTGGGGTGCGCCTGCTACCATATTTATGCGAGCAGAAAAGATGGGGCTTTTGGAGGCGTACAAACCCACTTGGGCAGACAAAGTGCCTGTTTCTGCAAAAAGCAAGCAAGATTTTTGGTATGGTACTTTTGCTACCCCACAAGTTATTGCCTTCAATAGCAATAAGTTAAAAGCCGAAACTGCGCCAAAAGGCTGGCAAGAAATCGTAAGTCCTGCATGGAAAGGCAAGGTTGTGATGCGCAATCCTTTGGCTTCGGGAACATTGCGTTCTATTTTTTCGGCAATGTTGGCTTTGTCTGTTACAGAAACAGGGAATGAAGATAGGGGCTGGCAATGGCTGCGTCAGTTGAACAAAAATACAAGCACTTATGCAGCAGACCCTACGCAGATGTATGCGAAATTAGGCGGTGAAAATGAAGCAGTTACTTTATGGAATATGCCCGATATTGTTTTGCAAACAAGCAAAAATAAATATCCCTTTGGCTATGTTTTCCCCGAAAAAGGAACGATTATTTTGACAGATGCCATGGCAATTGTCAAGGGAACAAAGCATTTAGCTTTGGCAAAAGACTTTTATGAATTTGTGAATACCGAAGAAAACCTTCTTTTGCAAGCCGAAAAATATTACAGGATTCCTGCCCGCACAGATATTCCTTCCGAAAAATTACCTGCTTGGCTCAAAGCAGCAAAATATACAGAATTGGCGGTAGATTGGAATATGGTAGCCGAAAAAGAGGCAGAATGGATGAAAAAATGGGACGCAGAAATTAAAAATAAGCAAAAATAAGCGTTTCTATATAGAAAATAGCGGCGGATTTACCCAAAATAGGGTAAATCCGCTTTTCCATTTAAGGATAAAATGGAAATTATTAGGCTAAAACAAAAATAAGTATATTTTTATCCACACTTTTTTATGTAAATTTGCACCGTTTTTCACAATAGCTGAAAAGCAACCTTTTATATATCATCATTTTACATTATATCCTAATGATAGTCGAAATCAAAGTTCCGAGTCCTGGCGAATCTATCACCGAAGTAGAAATCGAAAGCTGGCTCATCGAAGATGGTTCTGTAGTAGAAATGGACGCAGAATTAGCAGAAATCAATTCTGACAAAGCTACTTTAACGGTTAATGCGGCTGCCGCAGGTAAGGTGCAGATTTTGGCACAGGCAGGAGATACAGTAAAAGTGGGACAAGTGATAGCGAAAATTGATACAGATGCAGTGGGTGCAGTTGCACAACCTAAAACACAAGCTCCACAAGTATTAGAAGCGATAAAAGTTGATGGTAATGCTAGCGAAAAAATAGCGTCCCCTTCTGCGGAAAAAATGATACGTGAGCAAAACCTTAATGTAGCAAATGTAGAAGGCTCTGGTAGAGATGGGCGTGTAACCAAAACAGATGTGCTTCAGGTAGTCAATACACCTAAGGTAGAAGCACCAAAAGTGGAAGCTAAACCTGTGGTAAAACCACAAGCTCCTGTTGTTGTTACACCCGTTGTGGCAGGAGGACGTGGCGAGCGTAGAGAAAAAATGAGTAGCCTTCGCCGCAAAATCGCAGATAGATTGGTTTCTGTCAAAAATGAAACGGCTATGCTCACTACTTTCAATGAAGTAGATATGCAGGCTGTGATGGATTTGCGTTCAAAATATAAAGATAAATTTAAGGAAGTGCATGGCGTAGGCTTAGGCTTTATGTCATTCTTTTCTAAGGCTTGTGCGATGGCTTTGAAGGAATTTCCAGCCGTAAATGCGATGATTGATGGGAAAGATATTGTGTATCATGACTTTGTGGATATGGGAGTTGCGGTAAGTACCGAAAGGGGCTTGGTTGTACCTGTGATTCGCAATTTGGAGAATATGTCTTTGGCACAAATCGAAGCAGCAGTTGCGGGATATGGTGCAAAAGCAAAGGCAAACAATATCACAATTGATGATATGACGGGCGGCACATTTACCATCACAAATGGCGGTGTGTTTGGCTCTATGCTTTCTACCCCGATTTTGAACCCGCCACAGGTGGCGATTTTGGGTATGCACAATATCGTACAACGTCCTGTGGCAATCAATGGCGAAGTGAAAATACGTCCGATTATGTACCTTGCTTTGTCGTATGACCATCGTGTGATTGATGGAAAAGAGGCAGTAAGTTTCCTTGTAAAAGTGAAAGAAAGAATTGAAGACCCTTCAAGATTGTTGTTGGAGGTGTAGTTTTTATAAAACCACTAAGCCACAAAAGCACACTAAGTATTTGATTATTCCCTTAGTGAACCTTTGTGCCTTAGTGGTAAAATTAATATTATCAACCATGAAACACATAAACACAGCAAATTTACAAGGCAAACGTGCCTTAGTTCGGGTAGATTTCAATGTGCCTTTGGATAAGGCAACTTTGACTGTTACGGACGACAAACGTATAAGAGAAGCCGTTCCTACCATTCAATATATCTTGGATAATGGCGGCTCTGTGATTTTGATGTCGCATTTGGGTCGCCCAAAAACGGGTCCCGAAGATAAATATAGCCTTCGTCATGCGCTTTCTGCTGTGCAGAAATACCTCAAAGGAGAAGTATTATTCGGAGGCGATTGCATAGGCGAGGAGGCATATAAAATGAGTGCAGCTTTGCAGCCAGGGCAGGTTTTGTTGTTGGAAAATGTGCGTTTTTATCCCGAAGAAGAAAAAGGGAATAGAGAATTTGCAGAGAAATTGGCAAAACATGGGGATTTGTATGTGAATGATGCGTTTGGGACAGCACACAGAGCGCATGCAAGTACCACAATCGTGGCAGAATTTTTCCCAAAAGCAAAATATGCTGGTTTTTTACTTTACAAAGAAATTGAAATGGCGGAAAAAGTCATGAGCAATTCTGAAAAACCTGTAACGGCTATTATGGGCGGCGCAAAAGTTTCTGACAAAATTCTTATCATGGACAAATTGTTAGACAAAATAGACTATTTGCTCATTGGAGGTGGAATGGCATATACCTTTTTGCGTGCAAGGGGCTTAAAAGTGGGAACTTCTTTGGTGGAGGCGGACAAAATTGGTGTAGCTGCGCAAATCTTGAAAGATGCTCGTGCCAAAAATGTAACTGTACTTATACCTGTGGATTCTGTCGTTGCCGATAAATTTGCGGCAGACGCAAACACCCGTATCGCCAGAAGCAATGAAATGCCCGAAGATATGATGGGTTTAGACATAGGACCTGCTACTTTTGAACTTTTTTATGATACCATTTTGGCTTCAAAAACAATCCTTTGGAATGGACCTATGGGCGTGTTTGAAATGGAAAAATTTTCGGCAGGTACAAATGCAATTGCGCAAGCTGTGGTGAAAGCTACCGAAAATGGTGCATTTTCATTGATAGGTGGTGGAGACTCTGCCGCAGCGATTGCAAAAGCTAATTTAGAAGATAAGGTTTCTTATGTTTCCACAGGTGGAGGAGCATTACTCGAATATTTGGAAGGAAAAGTGCTACCAGGTATTGCAGCACTTGAGTAGTTGATAGTTAAAAATTGATAGTTGAAAGTTATGATAAATATTAATTACTTAACTTTTAGTATTTTCAATTTATTACTGCATACGAATTGGCTGATATTTTTGACAAGATAACCAGATTTATATAATTGAAAGTGGCAAGGTTAATTCAAACTTTCCACTTTCCACTTTCCACTTTCAACTCAAGTAACATGCGTTTTCGCAATTTATATCGTTTTTTCTTGTGTATGATGTTGCTGCCGATGGGACTTTCGGCGCAGGTTAATCTGTTCAATACTGGCACAACAACAACACCTCCTGACTCCTCTAAAACAACTTTGGGGAGTAGTCCTGTTCAACAAAGGATAGATGAACTGCGCAAACAAGGTGTGCCAGAAGACGTAATTCAAAGCTATATTCAGCAACAAAATGGGCAACAAACGACCAATAAACCTGCGACAAACATGCCGCAAGACCCCTTGAAGCCAGGGCAGCCGTCTTCATTGTCGCCAGATTCTATTGCTTATCGTGCGATTCAAGCCGAAAAAAAACGTATGAAGGTGATACAAGATTCTATAGATGCTAAAAAACAAGCAATTATTGATGAGTATTTGGACGAGGAAAAGAAACGTAAATTGCGTAGTTATAAAGCTGCACTCAAAGACCCAAATACTTTGTTTGGGCATCATATTTTTATCATAGAAGACCCTACTCGAAATGATACTGCAACCTATCTGCCTCCAGATGAATATGTTATTCAAAAAGGGGATAGATTTAATGTCCAAATATTTGGTTCAGGAGAACTATTCGACCAGTTAGAAGTAGATAGAGATGGTGCAATTTCCCGTCAGTTTATGGGCAAAAAGTATGTAGGCGGTTTGACATACAAAGAAGCGCAAAAATTGCTGAAAGCTGCCTATAATAAATTAGTGCCTGATGATTCACATATTCAAATTACGCTTTCCAAAAATCAAAGCACGATTTCGGTAAATGTAGTGGGAGAGGTCAAAAATCCAGGGGCATATACTTTGCCTGCGGTTACAAATGCGATTAGTGCCATATTTGCTGCACAAGGCATTGGGGAGTTAGGTAGTGTGAGAAATATTTATGTAAAACGTGCTGGCAAAACTATCAAGGTCATAGATTTGTATGCCTTGTTGATAGAAGGAAAAACGGATTTAACCTTCCTCAAAAATGACGATTATATCTATGTTCCCACACAAGGCGCAATTATACAGGTGCAGGGTTCTGTGCGCCGCCCGATGCGCTATGAGTTGAAGGAAGGGGAAGATGTAAACAGTGCCATTCGCTATGCTGGTGGTTTGTTATATGATGCTTCGGCTTCAAATGGCCAAATTAGTCGCTTGGAAAATGGCAAAGATATTTTGATTGATTTTAATGTAAAAAGTGAAGGCAGCAAAAGGCTTACCGATGGTGATGTGTTGCGTATTAGGAGTGAGTATCGCCGCCTTGATATGATGGCGCAGATAGAAGGAGAAGTACGAATGCCGGGTATATATCATTGGAGAAGTGGCAGAGTAAAAGACTTAATTGATGCAGGAGGTGGACTTACGCCCGAAGCTTACAAAGAACGTGCAGTTGTGGTACGTATCACAAAACCTGGCGTATTATCGCATATTCCCATCAATCTTAACAAATTAGACGATACGACACAAAATATTCGGATTCAATATTTGGATAAACTTATTATTTACGACCAAACCATTTTTAGGAATAAAAAATATATTACCGTATTGGGTTCTGTAAAAAAACAAGGTCGTTTTGAAATTGGGGCAAATACCAGTTTAAGAGATATTTTGATTATGGCAGGTGGCTTAAAAGAAGACGCTGAACCAAGCACCTTATCAGTTACCTATTTTAACCAAAGTCTGGAAGCAAAACGTAAGGTGATTGAGGAGAACTATATTGATGCCAGAGAAACTTCTGGAAGAGTTCCATTTATGATAGATAGTATTCTCTATAAAGGAAATAAAGATGGGCCTCGTATTACACGAACCATAAATATAGGAGACAATTGGTTGACAAATACGAAATTAGATACCATTTTCATGGGACCTAATCAGTTTATATCCATAGATTCAAAATATGCCTTTCGTGAGCTAAAATTGGTCTCTATAGAAGGTGGCGTAAATAATCCTTCCAAATTTGAAACAAATGATAAAATGACCTTAAAAGAGGCGATTTATCTGTGTGGAGGTATAAAAGATGGGATATATGTAGATTATGTGGATTTGTATATACCCATGGACATAAAAGAAAAGGGCAATTTTAGTTTGGCAACCAAAAAGAAGGAGTTAGTTCGTATTTCATTGAGTAAAAATTGGCAAACCGATGCTCGTTTTGATTCGATAAAGATAAAGAATTATACCCGTATTGTATTCCATGACCAAGGAGAATTTATTGAAAAAGGCGAATTTGAGGTAAAGGGTTTGGTAAACTCTCCAG
>JAAFHL010000124.1 GCA_013298365.1 Bacteroidota bacterium
GGCAAAATCAACAAACAACTTTTTAACCTTAATCAAAACAAAGACCTTTCTACGGGCGAGGTTTTGGTGGCTATCAATAGCAAAGCTGCTTTAACAGCTGCTTTTACTTTGACTTACTTTGTGCAAAATGCTGCTTGGTATCCCACGTATGACATTCGGGTCAAGGACATAGACAAGCCGCTTGTGATTGATTACAAGGCAAATGTGGCGCAAGCCTCTGGCGAAGATTGGACGGAGGTGAAACTCACACTTTCTTCTGCCGACCCCAATCTTGGCGGACAAAAACCTGCGATTCCTGTTTGGTATTTGCAAAATTATAGCCCGCCTTCTTCCTACAATTTCCAACCTGTGAGTACAACAACGGCTGCTAACCCTACCACTAAAATCGCTTCGGGGCGTGTGTTAGATATGCAAGGCGAGCCAATAATTGGCGCAACCGTCATGGCTCCTGATGGTGTTGTGGGAACTTATACCAATGAAAATGGCTATTATAGCTTACAAGTTCCTTACGAAGTGCCTGAATTAGTGGTGAACTATATGGGCTATATGAGTGTGAAGGTAGCCGCTTACCCTAATGCAGAGACTCGTTTGAAGGAGGTAGCTCAAATGTTGGATATGGTGGTAGTTACAGGGAAAAAGACAGAGGACTATGAATTTGCGATGTCTTCTCGAAGCGCAAAACAAATTCAATCTCAAAATATGAGAAGTACCCCTCAATTAGCTGGGCAGGTCGGATATGGCTTAGCAGACAAAAAAGCCGAAGAAAAAAGCAAAGAAGTCTATTCTTTGGTAAACGAAAAAGCGAATCCGACAAGTGTTACTTTTGAGATTGAATTGCCTTACACAGTGCCGAAAGATGGCAAAACCTATACGGTCGAAATCAAAGAAAATGAAGTGAATGTCCGTTACGAATATTATTGCGCACCTCGTTTTGACAAAGATGCTTTTTTGACGGCGCAAATCGTGGGCTGGGAAGAATATAACTTGCTAAGTGGCGAGACGAATTTGTTTTTTGAAGGGACATATCTTGGAAAAGGTTATTTAGATTTGGAGAAAGCAGGTGATACTTTGGGTATTTCTTTGGGTAGGGACAAAAATGTTACCATAAATCGTACAAAAGCAAAAGATTTTTCCAAAAATCAAGTATTAGGCACAAACAAAACGGAGTATAGGGCGTGGGATATTGCCATTCGTCACACCAAAAAAGCCCCTATCTACCTGATTTTGGAAGACCAATATCCGCTTTCTACCGAAAAAGAAGTAGAAATAACACATATCGAGCATAAAGATGCTATTTTGAATGATGAAACAGGCAAATTAACTTGGAAACTAAATGTTGAGCCGAACAAAGAAAAGAAGATAGGTTTTAAATATTCGGTCAAGTCGCCAAAGTATCGGAATTTTGTGTTGGATTGATATTTGGCCAAAATCAAAAAAAATACTTACTGTAACGAAAAAAGTACCAAAAAAGTAAAAAGCCCAGAAAATAGGCAATTTGCCGATTTTGCCTGAAAAGCGATTCGCTTTTCTGATAGCTTTTTACCGTTTTGAAGGTTTGTGTTTCGCTTTGCTGCACACAAACCGTTCAAAAGGTAAAAAAGCCCTTTATTAAGCACTTTTTTCGTTACAGCATGAAAAAATCATGTATTTTTGTAACATCATATTGGAGAAAAAATGCTTACAGAACAATTTTACGATATTTTAGATAAGGAACTTGAACAAATCATTGCCGAAAAACCGCAGTGGATTGCAGAAAGAAAACTAAATCAGCCATATCAGCAAAAAAGTTATGCTTTACTGATTTGGTTTTTGCAATTTTATGCACCCAACAGAAATAGGTTTCAGCAAGCAATTACAGAGGGCTTAGATGATAGCTCTTGTGATATTATTTTTTCTCAAAAAAATAATGGAGAGGAAATTTTTTATGTTGTTCAATCCAAATGGAATAAAAAGCAACAAACAAAATCGAATCAACAAGAAGCTAAAATAGATGCTGATGAGGTCAAAAAAGCAATAGTGGATTTTCAATCTATTTTGAAAAAAGATAAACCTGTAGGAAAAAACGAACTTTTTAATGAAAAATGGACAGCATTACAGGTGCATTTAAGTAAAGATACAGGAAAAGTAAAGTTTATCTTCTTGGGTTTGTTGGCACATAATCCCGATTTGCAGGAACATATTACAAACTTTGAAAAGCAAAATGCGCCACATATAAAATTTGAAATCATTGATATTGAAAGACTTAAACGAGATTACATTGAATTTAAATACAAGGAAATCAAAGTCAAAAACCCACTTCAATACGAATATTACCAGCCAGAAGCAGAGAAAATTACGATTCCCATTGAGCGTGTTACCGATGCAATGGGCAAAGGCGATCATTTCAAAGTGGATAAACCGTATGAAGCCTATATTTTTAGGCTAAAACCCAAAACGATTTATGAATTGTTTGAAAAATATGAGTTTTCTTTGTTTTTCAGTAATATCAGAAACCCTTTGCCAGCGTCGAATTACAATGCAGCGATTGTAGATACTTTGCGTAACAAGCCCGAAATGTTTTGGTATTTCAATAATGGCATTACCGCAATTAGTAATTATATTTATGAACCTGGCATCAGAAGTGAGGAGATTTCTATGTTAGGTTTACAAATCATTAATGGCGCACAAACGGTTTATTCTATTTATGCTGCATATAGAGATGCGAATAACGTTCAAAGAGTGATTATGAACGAAGAAACCAGGATTTCTTTTCGCATCATCAAGTCTGCAAACAAAGACATGAACCTGCAAATTACTCGCTATACAAATGCCCAAAATCCCGTAGAATCCCGAGATTTTTGGGCAAACGACCCTATTCAACTTAGCTTACAAGAAGAATCTTTTGAAACAAAATATTGGTATGAAAAGCGTAGAGGAGAGTTTAGGAATGTGCCAGAGGGGGGAGTAGTGTTGGAGAATGATGAATTGGGGAGGCTGTATCTGCAATTTTGGTTACAAAAAGGATATTTATATGAAACTCCATTTTTTGACGAACAGGGTGATGAAAATTTAGTGTTTATCTCGGAAAATGATAAGCCAGATGGTTTATATGAAACGATTTTCCATGACTCAAATATGCGTTTTGAGAAACTACTTTCAGTCTATCTGTTGCGAGAGACTTATATTAAGTATTTTAAACAAATAGAATTACGGATGTCTTTGCTTACTACCAAACATAATGAAAAAGGCATAATACAACCCAATAACTTAGATTTTTTCATTTTGTCAAAAACGATAATTGAAACCTATTTAACGCTAAAATATGGAAATGATATAAAGACCCTTGATAAAATAATCATAAAGTTGTGCAAAGAAAAAAACGATATTATTCTCAGGCTATTTATTTTTACAAGAGATAGCTTTAATGAAATCGTAACAAATTACCAAAATGAGGGCAATGATAGGGTTTTTAGTAGATTTTATAAACAAACCTTTTCTACAGAAGACATAGAAAATATAGATATATCTGCTTATCAAAATCCCTCAAGCTAAACCATCTATCTGCAAACATCTACATGAAAGTAGATAATTTCTGCATTTCTTACTAGACTTTCTGTTATTAGGTATTTTTTTTGGTAAGTAATCATAATAGCTTTTATTTTGCAATCGTTATTATATTGCTTAACTATCATTATTTATACAAATCGATGAAACAAGTATTTTTTTTCATGCTATTCAGCCTCGTGGGGCTTATTTTTCTTTCTTTTTTGCCATATCAAGCCCCCAAAATATGCAAAGAGCTAAAGCCTATCAAAACCTTGGTTATAGATGCAGGACATGGCGGCAAAGACCCTGGTGCATTGGGCAATGGCTATAAGGAAAAAGATATTACGCTCAAAATAGCCTTGGAATTGAAGCGAATTGTGAACGAAAATCTGCCAAATATCAAGGTTGTGATGACCCGTAGCACCGATAAATTTATCGAACTCAGCAAAAGAGGGGAAATTGCGCAAGACAATAAGGCGGATTTTTTTGTGAGTATTCACTGCAATTCGATTCCAAAAGGCACAAAATCGCCGAATGGTACGGAAATTTATGTCTTAGGCACAAATCCTGGGCAGGAACGTTACGAAACTTCGATAAAAGAAAATGAAGTAGTGGCTTTTGAAGACAATTACAAGGAAATGTACGGTGGCTTTGACCCAAAATCTCCCGAAGGAGGCATTTATCATAACTTGATGAAAAATGCCTATCGTACAGAAAGCCTCAAATTGGCAGGAAAAATAGACAAACAATTCAAAGAAAGGGCGGGGCGCAAAAGTTATGGGGTAAAACAAGCTCCCTTCATTGTGTTATGGCAGTCGGGAGTGCCTGCTGTTTTGATAGAAACAGGTTATATCAGCGACAAAGCTGAAGCAAACTTTTTGGGTTCAGTTGATGGACAAGAAATTATGGCAAGCGGTATTTATCGGGCTATCAAGGAGTATAATCAAGAATTGACTAAGTAAACCCGTAGTTATTATGCTGTTGCTGATGTGGCACAATAGATTTAGACGAGTTGCATACTTTTGGGAATAATTGCTGTCCCAGCTTTAGCCGAAGCGTCTGTGTCTTCGGCTAAAGCACCTAAGCAGATATTTTAACCCAAATTACATATCATACTCGCAATACAATTTTACCCACTTGTCCCGATTTTCCCATCTTCTCAATCCCTGTTTGTGCCATTTCCAACGCAAAAACACTATCAACAACAGGCTGAATTTTATGTTCTACGACAAAGGCTATCATTTCAGAAAAATCAGCTTCGCTGCCCATAGTAGAGCCAAGAATAGAAAGTTGTTTCCAAAATATTTTTTGAGGGCTAATGTTCGGAATCAAGCCTCTTGTGCCACCAAAGATGGCGATTCTGCCGCCAGGATTTGCAATGTCTGTGAGCAGTGAAAAGCCTTCGCCGCCCGCACTGTCTATAATAACATCGAAACCACCTGCAAGTGCTTGTAATTGTTTGTGCCAGTCTGCATCTTTGTAGTTTACGCCACCCTTTGCACCAAGGGCAACCGCTTTTTCGATTTTTTCAGCAGAACTTGACGTTACATATACACTTGCACCCTTTGCCAAAGCAAATTGTAGCGCAAACATTGCAGCACCACCACCTACTCCTGTGATTAATACATTTTCGCCTGCTTGCAAATTGGCACGAGAAAACAAAGCACGATAAGCGGTAAGTCCTGCCAAAGGAATCGCAGCGGCTTGTTCAAAAGATAAATGAGTAGGTTTTGACGCTAAATACTTATGGGATACTTTTACATATTCTGCAAAAGTACCATGTTCGGGAAGCCCTAATATTTGAAAATCTTTGGCTTGCACCCTTTCATTTTCGCCCCATTGATGGCTCGGATTGATAATAACCGCTTGGTTAAGCCATGTTTTTGGCACATTTTCGCCTATTTCTACTACAATTCCTGCCCCATCGGAGCCTAATACTAAGGGGAATTTGATGCCAGGATACTGCCCTTGCTGTATGTAATAATCCCTGCGATTGAAGGCTGCGGCGTGGATTTTTACCAATACTTCATCGGCAGAAATATGGGGAATAGGTAAGTCGCTTAGTTGTAATGCAGCTTTTTTGTCTCTTAAAATGATTGCTTTCATATATGTTGTTTGGTTCTCGCAGATTAAACCGCAGATTTGCGCTAATATTTTTTAATTTCTGAAAAGCTGCCAGAAGTTCATAACTAAATAGTTACATATCTGCCATTTTTCTTTTCCTTATCCCGTTAGGGATAAAATATCGGTAGAAAATCATAATTTGTCCCCAATTAGTCCAAATTTTTCGTGCTTGCACGAAAAAACGTATAAAATGGGACGTTATATTTATATTTCTACCGATATTTAGTGCCTACGGCACAGAAAAAACAACTATTATACTTAGCAGACATGTTGAAATAGTTACTTTTTTTATTTTTTCAACCCAATTTCTCTCAAACGTTCAGTCAAATACTCACCTGCTGTACAGTCCTCATAAGCCTTTGGACTTTCTGCGGAAATACAAGAATCCAAGCAAGTCAAACTTACATTAGATTTGGGGTGTAAGAAAAATGGCACAGAAAAACGAGGTAGGTGCATCAACTCACGAGGCGGATTGACCACCCGATGTGTAGTAGATTTTAGGCGATTGTTGGTAAGACGTTGCAACATGTCGCCCACATTTATCACAATTTCATTGGGTTGTGGTTTCGCTGCTACCCATTTTCCATCGGCATCTTTTACTTGCAAGCCATCAGCACTTGCGCCAATCAGGAGGGTAATCAAATTAATGTCTTCATGTTCAGCAGCACGCACCGCATCTGCGGGTATTTCATCGGGATTTTCGATAGGAAAATAGTGAATCGGGCGCAAAATACTGTTTCCATTATGGATTTTATCATCAAAATAATTGTTGGGCAAGTCCAAATAATCGGCAATCGCACGCAGCAAGTGTGTGCCCGCAAATTCTAATCCTTTATATAAGTCAAAACCATATTCTGCCAATTCAGGAATCTCTGCAACAGGCACATTATCAGGATATTCTGCCTTTATTGGGTCGCCATCAATCACCTCTTGTCCAATATGAAAAAACTCCTTTAAATCGCCTGTATTTCTCCCTTTTGCATGTTCTTTTCCTTTTCCCGTATAACCACGTTGTCCTGCGATACCGGGTATTTCATATTTATTTTTTATTTCATCAGGCAAAGCAAAAAAGCGTTCAAATACATTGTATGCATTGCTAATGAGTTCTGCCGATACGCCATGATTGGCGACAATGGCAAAGCCAATCCCTGAAAAAGTATCGCCTAATTGCTGCGAAAAGGCTTTTTTATCTGCCTCAGAACCATGCAGGTACATGTTCAAATCAACGGTAGGTATTTTGTCAAATGTCATATAAAATAATAGCTTAAAGTATTATATGATGAAATTTTACATTCATCTTTGAGGCAAAATTACACATTTTAGCGGAATATAAGTACAAAATATTTAGCAAAAAGCCACTATATCTTACATTTATGGGAAATACAAGTATAGAATTTATTATTAAATTAGCACCATTATTGAAATAAGTACCAATATAATTAATCATAAATATGAAAACTAAAACTATCTTGTTTATCGTAAGTATATTAGGTGCAGTTTCTTTGCAGGCACAGCACACACACGAAGGTATGAAAACCTTAGATTTTACGCAAATGAACACTTGGTTTGGCTTGGTAGAATTGCCATTTTTGTTCATTTGTATGTATTATGCTTTCAAAACAGCAACAACACTCAAAGGAGGTGTTTTTGGGAAAGGCATGAGTTTAATGGCGTGGGGTTTTTTGGTGATGGGAATTGGGCATTTGCATATGCAAATAGAACATTTCTTAGGTATCAATATTTTTAACCATTTATTAGGTGAAACGCTGGGGAGCATTGTTTGGTTTTTGGCACTTGTTACTACTTGGGTGCTTTCTGGCTTGGGTTTTTATCAAATTTATGCTGTAAGTAAAAAATAATCAATTAACGAATGATTAAAAAGATTCATAGATTCTTACAAAATCTAATTAAACCTAACACTCTTTATGCAGAAACAGACCATCAAATTGCATCAAATTTGATAGGTTATATGACAAAATTAATAAGTATTCCTATGCAGGCAAAGACTGTATTGGAACAAGCTGATGCTTTTTTAAAATTACCCGTTCAGGTGCAGGAAAAAGAATTGCCCAAAACCTATTTGTTGATGGAGCAATATATTGTAGAAGTAGATGCACTCAAAAAATATTCTCGAAAAAGCCTAAGAAGCGAGGTTTTTTCAAAATTTCCAATGATAAATGAAATAACAACGATTGCATTTATTTTTCAAGAAAATACAGATTTATCTTGTTATTTATGTCGTTTATATTTAGGAACTGTTTTGACGAAATTAGAAACGATTTTAGGTGAAATTTATAGCAATGAAATCAGAGAGACTAAAAAATGGCTATATCAATATCCCAATTCTTCTTCAAAACTACCCGTAAATCTTACTATTTTAATAGGAGATGATAAGGACTTTGTGGGCATTTTGCGCCAAATTTCAAACAGCTTATTTATCAAAGTCGGAGACTATTTGGGGACAGAAACAGCAATACGTATTTGGGAAAATACCTATCAGGAAATCAATGAAGTATATGGTGGATTAGAAACTTTTCCGAATATTTTGCAACTTCTTCCCAGTCAAATATTAGATGATACCAAACTGAGATTGCTGAGTCGTGTACAAATAGAAACAACTTTGCTCAAACAAGCAAGTGAGTTAAAAGCGATGAATGACCAACTTGTCAGCAAAAATGAAGAACTTTATAAGGTTCAAAACGCATTATTGATAGCAAAAAATTTGGAAAAAGAGACGCATCAACTCATGTCCACGGTTATGGAGACGGTAGGGGAGTGTATTATTACGATTGACGAAAACAGTATAATTGTGATGGCGAATAGAGAGACAGAGGAAACTTGGGGCTATGAAAATGGGGAACTGCAAGGGCAAAAATTGGAAATATTGATGCCTCCTGAATTCCGAAATCAACATCATCAAGGCTTATCTTGTTATTTGAATATGGAAAAATCTCAAATACTTGGAAAATGGGTCATTGTTTCTGCTTGCAAAAAAGATGGTACTGTTTTTCCCATAGAGCTAAAAATTATGGAGACAAAAATTGGCGAAAAACGACTGTTTACAGCCGCTTTGCATGATATAACAGAGCGAATTAAAAATGAAAATTTGTTAAAACAAAAAAATGAAGAGTTAGACATCATTATGCACAAGGCTTCTCACGATTTGAGAGGTCCTATTACTTCTATTTTGGCACTTACACAACTCATTGAAAGTCAGCCAGAAAATTATGTTCAATATACAAAAATGATAGAAAAAAGTATTTATAGGTTAGATGAAACCATTCGAGATTTGATGAGTTTTGGGCAACTGAGTAATCCAAATATTGTTGCATCAAAAGTGAATTTATATGCACTTTTCAAAGAAGTAATAGAAGCTATCTGTCGCATTGATGGATTTGATGAAGTAAGGATTGATTTAGATTTTGAGGCTTCATTTTCGTTTATGGCAAAATCCAATTTATTAAAAAGTATTTTTCAAAACCTTATTGCCAATAGTGTCAATTATCGAAGAAAAGAAATCGCCTCTTTTATTCATATTTCTGTTTTGGTAGGGAAAAATATTGTGATTACGATTCGAGACAATGGGCAAGGCATTGCACCACAATATCATGCCAAAATTTTTGACAGGTTTTATCGTGCAAATACCAAAATTGCGGGTACAGGTTTAGGCTTGTATATTGTGCGAAAAAGTGCAGAATCATTGGGCGGAACAATTGAAATGGAAAGTGTTGAAAATGAAGGAACTACTTTTTATTTAACCTTGCCACTTCAAAAAGAATAAAAATAGCTTACACAAAGGTTTTAGCGTTTCACGATTCCCCTTGAATTAGCCAAAACATATAACACAGCCATTCTTACTGCTACTCCATTTTCTACCTGATTCAAAATAATAGACTGCCCGCAATCTGCCACCTCACTTGTGATTTCTACGCCTCGATTGATAGGACCAGGGTGCATAATGACAATATTTTTGTTGATTTTTTCTAATAATGGCAAAGTCAAACCATATTGCATGGCATATTCTCGCAAAGAAGGGAAATACTTGATGTTTTGCCTTTCCAACTGAATACGAAGCATGTTTGCGGCATCACACCACTGCAAAGTAGATTCCAAATTGTAGTCTATTTCCACACCTAACTCCGTAATATAGCGAGGAATAAGCGCAACAGGTCCACAAAGTCGTACATTTGCGCCCAATTTTTTGAGGGCAAAAATATTGGAAAGTGCCACTCTGCTATGCAAAATATCGCCAACAATGGCAATATTTGCGCCTTTGAGCGTTCCTAATTTTTCTCGCAAAGAAAAACAATCTAATAAGGCTTGCGTAGGGTGTTCATTTGTGCCATCACCTGCATTAACGATTTGTGCATCAATACGTTTGCTTAGAAAAACAGGCGCACCTGGGGTAGCATGACGAATGACAATCATATCTACTTTCATTGCCAAAATATTGTTCACCGTATCTAACAAGGTTTCTCCTTTTTTGACGCTGCTGCCCGAAGAACTAAAATTAATAACATCTGCTGAGAGCCTTTTTTCTGCTAATTCAAACGAAATACGGGTTCGAGTAGAGTTTTCAAAAAACAAATTTGCTATCGTTATGTCTCGTAACGAAGGCACTTTTTTGATAGGTCGGTTGATAACTTCTTTAAAATTGTCTGCCACATTCAAAATATCTTCTATTTCTTCGACAGCTAAGTATTTGATTCCTAATAGGTGACGCATAATGGAAGTTGAAAGTTGAAAGTTGAAAATTGATAAAGAGCCATTAACTCTCAACTCTTCACTATCAATTTTCAACTTGAAAAAAAGGCTGCCCTTACGAACAGCCTTATAATATAAACGTTTTAGGATTAATCATCCCATCTTGTAGAGAGTTCGTTTTCTTTTTCCAGAACTTCCTCTGCCACCTCTTCTACTTCTTCACCTCGCTCTAACGCCTCTGCCGCATACTGCTCACGTCTTCTGTCAAACTCCTCAAAATCGTAGTCAGGTAGCAACTCCGTTTTGATGTGTTGAATTACTTCATGTAGCATTGCCTCAAACTTGTTAAAATCTTCTTTGTACAAGAAAATTTTGTGCTTTTCAAACTTACCGTCGAAACGCTTCTTGCTCTCTGTTACTGTGATGTAGTAATCATCTGAGCGTGTGGAATGTACATCAAAAAAGTACGTCCGCTTGCCTGCTCTGATTTTGTTAGAATAAACTTCTTCTCTTCCTTTCATAAAATGAACAAAATTACACGTATCAATAATCGGCACAAAAGTACAAATGTTTTGGAGATTTGCAAATAAATATTTTACTAATTCTGAATTTTGCAAAGATATATAAGCTAATATTAGCCCATTTAGCCAAATATTTATTACTTTTGTCCCTCAAAATCTAAACAATATGATAGGTTCACAGAAAATACTTTTTGTGTTTGTAAGGATAGTTCCGTAACTATGTTCAATGCTAATACTGATTCTGTCATCTGACAACAAATCCTGCTAGGTATTTTGAGGTAGAATTTTTTCTCCAACATTTTAATACACAATTTTTTATACCTTTTATTAACAAAAATATGGCAAATATTGACAATAATGTTGACAATCACTATCTTTATATGGACGGAGTCGAAGTAACTTTTGACGCAGACACAGATACTGATGATGGAATAGGGGACAATCCTGTCAGTTGCAATGACAAGGTAAGTGTGAAATATACTGATGGCAAAATTGTAACAGATGTCAAGTACAAAAAAGTGGAAGATGATGTGCTGAAAGGCAAGTGTGTGATTATTTAATGCAAGTTGCGAATGGCGTTCAGTAGTGGCGATTCTCCAGAATCCCTACTAACAAAGAAGGGACTATGTGTCTTATGTAACACAATAAAAGGCTTTTCGGTTAGATAAAACAAGTTTTATGGCTTAGTTGCTGC